>NZ_JAJAFX010000004.1:0-125745 GCF_025384845.1 Photorhabdus temperata
TTACGGCGGGGAGTAGTCACAAGGGTAAAGAATCCGCCGCAGGAATGTGGCGGTTCAATGTCAGTTTTCCTGATCATTTGATAAATCATGGAGACTCAATTTATTGCTAAGAAAGGCTTTTAATTCCATATATTTTCTTTGTCCCATCCTGGGGGAATTCCCATTGAATGAGTTAAGATATGTATGTAACTGTATTTATTTATGAGGTTTTTTAATTCAACTTCGAATTTTTCTGATGGACTTATCAAAGTCTTAGACATTATTTTTAATACAATCAATGTCGTATAAATTTTATTTTTCATTGTTGGTCTGATTGTTATTCTATTTCCAATAATATTGTTATTATTATCTACGAATCCTGATGGTAAACGATAGTTACTATTCCATGTCCTGGAGCTATGCGAAGATTTGTTTCTTAACTCCTTTAGTGCGTAAAGCCACGATTTTACTTCTTTAAATGTATTGGCACCCATAGCTGTTGCAAAGTCATTGAGATGATTTTTTCCTGAGGATGTAAATTTTGTCGTGTCTAAAGCAGCAATCAGTTTCATCATCGAATCAAAAGACATTAATTCTATAGCTATCCAAAATGGAGGATTTTGCCTATAAGACTCTTTTGTGCTTGTATAGTTATTTTTATAGTAAACAGCGAATTCCTGAGTAGATTTTTCCATGAGTGCTTTTATTTTCATTCTTTCTTGATATGGTGCTTTATTTGGTGTGAATACATCATCGCAGAGATACCAAAAAGGGTCGTTTAGATACTTTGTTATTACTTGGTCAAGAATACTCTTTGCTTTAACTTCTATTCTTAATATGTATTTGTTACATAGTTCTCTTAATTCACAGTCAAACAAATATAAGTCAAAGCCATTTTTAAATTCAGTACCTGATACATATTCTTTCGTTGAATGATTTAGATAAGGGTATAAGTATGATTTAAATCTATACCAGTTAATCAGGGATAGTGTTTTCTCAGCAAAAACTTTATCAAATGGAGGAGTAAATAAAACACCTTTATCTTCAAGATGAATATTTACCAGCTCTGCTGGAGTTAAAAAAGGCTTGTTATAGACAGACATCTAATAGAATCTCATATGATTAGTGTTGAGAAAGTGCTATTAACAAAATAATTCTACTAAGTTTTTTCTGTATATGATAAAAAACCCGCTGATTTCGTCGATGAACTGACGCTATCGCGGGTGTTGATATTCACAATTTATAGTATCTTTTTAGCAAGGTCAAGTGATGACTATATATTGAATTGATTAGTTTTTTTTATTATCTGATGCCCCTCGGCGATCCGATAAACTGCCGTATCACATTTCTGTGTTTCAGGGCATTGTTTGCAACTGCCGCTCAGGCAGGCAGTTGCATCAACCTTTTCCAGTTTGCCCATCACGGTAAGCTGTTCAAGCATAGCGGCAATCATCTGTACGGACGCACAAAGCTGGCGGCTCAACAGCCTGGCATCTGCCCGTCCATTCAGAGCGACTGCATCCCTTACTTGTAACAGGCTAATCATTCTTAGCTCCTAATGACAGCTTCCACTGGAGCAGTGGCAACTATTTCCTGGGTTGTTGATTAACTTCATTGCCACGCGGCTGCGCGCCCGACGCAGGAAGCAGAACACCAGTGCGTTAAATAGAACGACGGTCAGAATGATGATCAGGCTGCTTTGTGGATGCTGTGAGAAAGTCACCATCTGGTAGAACAGGGCTGAAATTGAATAAGCCACATTCAGTCCCCACAGAATGGAGAATATCATCCAACCACGGCTTGTTTCACGCGCGATCGCGCCCATTACAGAAACACAAGGCACATATAACAGAATAAAGATCAGATAACTGTAAGCTGAAATAGCGGAGCCAAATTTTGTACTCATGATTCCCATAGAACCGCTATCCATCTCTCCGTCGCCTTTACTGGCTTCGATTGGGTTGGAAAGCACGCTCAAAGTGAAGGTGTCTTTCAGGCTTTCCCAGGTCTCACCAGCAGCATCTTTCAGTTCACCAAGCAGGTTGAACCCATTTGCATCAAATGGCTTATTTGTAATGCTTTCTGCGGTGTACAAGGTATTCAGTGTCCCGACAACCACTTCTTTTGCCATCGCACCGGTTATCAGTCCCACGGCTGCCTGCCAGTTATCTGCGTGAACGCCAATTGGCTGTAACAGTGGTGTAATAACTTTGCTAACCGAAGCCAGTGCTGATTCGTTGATGCTATCCACAGTTTTACCAGAGAAAGAGAAGCTATTGAGCGCACCAATAAACATACTGGCGATAACAATGACTTTACCTGCACGGATAACAAAACCTTTCAGGCGTTGCCATGTTTGCAACAGCAGGGTTTTCAGATGAGGAATATGGTAAACCGGCAGCTCCATCACAAATGGTGAGGCTTCACCACGCATAATGGTGTATTTCAGCATCAGGCCAGTCAAAATCGCGACTACAATGCCCAATATATAAAGAGAGAAAACAACGGTTGCACCGTTTTTGCCGAAGAATGCAGCGGCAAAAACGGCAAAGATGGCCAGCCGTGCACCACAAGACATAAACGGCGCCATCATAATCGTGATCAGGCGCTCACGCGGTGCATCCAGTGTTCTCGCACCCATAATTGAGGGTACGTTACAACCGAAGCCAACGATCAATGGGACAAACGATTTGCCCGGTAGCCCCAGAACCTGCATCAGACGATCCATAACAAACGCTGCCCGTGCCATATAACCGGAGTCCTCAAGGAAAGAGAGGAACAAATACATCATGCCGATTTGTGGTACCAGTGGCAGAACCGTGTTGATACCGCCGCCAATACCTTGCGCGAGGAAAATCGTCAGCCCTTCAGGAAAATGTAATGTATGACCAAGCCATTGAACGCCATGAATGAAAACAGCGATAGAACCCGCGTCGAAAATAGGCTGTAATGCACCACCGATATTAATCGCCAGTACGAACATGAAATACATAACAGCCAGGAAAATAGGCACACCCAACCAGCGGTTGAGTATGACGTTATCAATTGCCTGGGTTAGTTTGTTTGGCATGGCTTTTTGGCTGTCGATCACGGCCATGCATAATGTGTTAATACTTTGATAGCGTGCATCGGCAATAACCAGTTCAAGTTCTTCGTATTGCTGTTGTTGCAGGCGTTCTTTGGATTCAGCCAGTATTGAGGCCGTAAGGCCGGAGCGTTCCAGGCTGTAAATGTCCCCTTCAAGTATCTGAAGGGCTAACCAGCGGCGTTGTTGAGCATTAAAATCGTCTGAAATTGCACCAGATAGCTGATCAACTTCTTGCAACAAGCAATCAGGATAGCGAATCAGTGACTGCCCGGAATTCTGTTTATGGCGGTCAATTGCTTGTTTTAGTTCATTGAGTCCGGTTGCGCGGGTTGAAACCATTGGAATAACCGGACAGCCAAGGCGCTTCTCCAATTCAGCAATATTGATTTGAATATGCTGGCTTTTAGCGATATCCAGCATATTCAGCGCAACAATGCATGGAATGCCTAATTCCAGCAGTTGTAATGTCAGGTAGAGATTTCGCTCAAGGTTAGAAGCGTCTACGACGTTAATCAGCATGTCAGCATCACCGCTCAGGATGTAGTGGCAAGCTATCTGCTCATCAAGTGATGTTTGTTCAGAAATTGTGGTCAGAGAGTAGGTTCCCGGCAGGTCAACCAGCTCAATTTTATGGTCTTCAGTGGTAAAACGGCCAACTTTGCGTTCTACCGTGACGCCTGCCCAGTTGCCTACACGTTGACGGGCGCCAGTAAGTTGGTTGAATAATGTCGTTTTGCCGGCGTTGGGATTGCCGATTAAGCCAATGGTCAGTGCTTTCATATTCTTGGTGCCAGATTAGGAGTAACAGTTTTATTGCTTGCAGTGGATTATGCATTGCATTGGACGTTGTCTAATGTGAGAAATTCCAGGTCTTTTTTTCTCAGAATCAGGTTAACTCTACGGGTCTCAATTTGTATCGGATCACCTAAAGGTGCTAAACGGACAACATGAAAAGAGGAACCGGGCAACATGCCTAATGACAGCAATTTCTGTCGGTAAGCCGGGCTGATCTTGGGAGAAAAGCCAATAATCTTGTAACTGTGGTCTGGAAGAAATTGCATATAACCTTCCGGGATGCGTGATAAGTAAAATAATCTCGAGAACCTGAGTCGTACTTAATATTATGTAAAGTACGATTTTTATCCTATGTATGTTAATTGCAAATAAGAATAATAACCAACATTAATTTCAATGTTAATCGTATTTTCAATAATAGTTGATGTTCAGTAAGTAACCGAGATTGACAGGGATAAGTGTATTTGGATTTTGTCTGACAGCCGAGATGAGATATGCACTACCAAAGCAGTGCATATTGTTGCGGTTATAAAACTATCAACGTTTTTTTCCGAATGCGGCAGCCAGTGCGTCACTCATGGCACTGTTTCCGGCTGGCGTTGAAGCGCGCGGAGTAGTACGGTTTCTGTCATTGCGCTCAGGGCGGCGGTCAGTTTGAGTATTGCTACTGCGGCGCGAGTTGGTTTCTCCCGGTTGTTCATCAAGACGCATGGTCAGAGCGATACGCTTACGGTTCAGGTCAACTTCCAGCACTTTGACTTTGACGATATCGCCTGCTTTTACCACGGTATGAGGATCTTCCACAAAGCGATCTGACAGCGAAGAGATGTGCACCAGGCCATCTTGATGAACACCGATGTCAACAAATGCGCCGAAGTTAGTCACGTTAGTAACCGCACCTTCCAGTACCATCCCCAGGCGCAGATCATTCATCGTTTCCACACCGTCGGCGAAGGTCGCGGTTTTAAACTCTGGGCGTGGGTCACGGCCTGGTTTTTCCAGCTCTTTCAGAATATCGGTAACGGTTGGAACACCAAATTGTTCTGTGGTGAAATCCTGAGGCTTCAATCCACGCAGTGAGGATGGATTGCCCATCAATGCTTGGAGTTTTTGCTCAGTGGCCGCCAGAATTTTCTCAACCACCGGATAGGCTTCCGGGTGAACAGTCGATGCATCCAGCGGGTTATCACCGTGATTGATACGCAGGAAGCCGGCGCACTGTTCAAACGCTTTTGGCCCAAGACGGCTGACTTTCAGTAATTGTGCACGGTTATTGAAGCGGCCATTCTCATCGCGCCAGTTTATGATGTTCTGGGCAATCATGCGGGTCAGCCCGGCAACTCTGGTTAATAGAGGAACAGATGCAGTATTCAGATCCACGCCGACGGCGTTTACACAATCCTCAACTACCGCATCCAGTTTTTTAGCAAGTTGGGTCTGGCTGACATCATGTTGATATTGACCTACGCCGATAGATTTTGGATCGATTTTCACTAATTCAGCCAGTGGATCTTGCAGGCGGCGGGCGATAGAGACTGCACCGCGCAGTGAAACGTCCAGGTCAGGAAATTCCTGTGCTGCCAGTTCAGATGCAGAATAAACAGATGCTCCTGCCTCACTGACAATCACTTTTTGGCCTTTTATCTCCGGGAACTGTTTTTGGACATCGGCGAAGAAACGTTCTGTTTCGCGGGAAGCGGTGCCGTTACCAATAGCGACCAGTTCCACCTGATGTTTGATACACAACGCGGCCACGCTTGCGGCAGCTTTGGCGGTTTGCCCGGTGTGCGGATAGATAGTGTCTGTAGCGATCAGTTTGCCGGTTGCATCAATAACGGCAACTTTAACACCGGTACGCAGACCGGGATCGAGCCCCATTGTTGCGCGCATACCTGCTGGTGCGGCCATCAACAGATCTTGCAGGTTACGGGCGAATACCTTGATAGCTTCATCTTCTGCTTTTTCACGTAAAGTGCTCATCAATTCCGTTTCAAGATGCAGTAATACTTTGACACGCCAGGTCCAGTTTACAGCGGCTTTGCGCCAGCTATCCGCCGGTGCATTATTCAGGCGCAGATTAAGATGTTGGGTAATAATCTGTTCACCGTAGCTCTCTTTGGGTGGTTCATCAAACTGGGGATCAGCATTTAGGGAAAGTTGCAGTATTCCTTCATTACGGCCGCGGAACATGGCTAATGCGCGATGAGAAGGGACCTGTGCGATAGGTTCATGGTAATCAAAATAATCGCGGAATTTAGCACCTTCTTCTTCTTTTCCTGTGGCGACTTTGGCGACCAGATGGGCATTTTTCCATAAATAGTCACGAACTTTTGCCAATAATGCCGCATCTTCAGCGAAACGTTCCATCAGGATATAACGAGCGCCATCCAGAGCGGCTTTAGTATCGGTTACACCTTTATCGGCATCAACAAAGGTGGCGGCAACCTGCTCCGGTTCTTGTTGTGGATCTTGCCACAGAGAGTTTGCCAGAAGTTCAAGACCTGCTTCAATAGCGATTTGCCCACGGGTACGACGTTTCGGCTTGTATGGTAGATAAAGATCTTCCAGTTCTGTTTTGCTCAGGGTGCCATTAATTGCTTCGGCTAATTCTGGTGTCAGCTTGCCTTGCTCGTCAATGGATTTAAGAATGGTTTGGCGGCGGTCTGACAGTTCACGCAGATAACCAAGGCGGCTCTCAAGTTGGCGAAGTTGGGTGTCATCCAGACCGCCGGTGGCTTCTTTACGATATCGTGCAATAAAAGGGACAGTATTCCCTTCATCAAGCAGACTCATGGCTGAAAGTACTTGTTGTGGCTGGGCCTGTAGCTCACTTGCAATAATTCGGCTTAAAGATTCATTCATGTTGTGTTTTCTTCTGGTGGATAGGCTTCAAATATTCACAAAAACCCCTTTATACGTTCTGAGAGAAACAATTTCCAGTTCGCGTCTGATCTTATTCTGACGGGTTACAACATGATTCAACGAATTTATTGTCATTGATGTTATAGCAACGGTTGCTAAATCAAGCCTTTTCGTTAGATGGAAAAAAGTGACCATATTCCCCGCAAGGGCTGATCTGCTCTGAATCACGGGATATAGCTATGTCGAAATAGTTGGTATGTTATTTCACATATTCTATTTCATTTACGTACCACAAAACTTCTCCTGTTGGTGTATAAACGATTGCACTGTCTCCGACCTCTTTCTTCAATAAAGCCCGGGCCATTGGAGAATCGATTGATATGTAGTCTTTGCGACCAAAAATTTCATCGTACCCGACAATACGGAAGCGTTTACTCTCCCCTTGATCATTTTCGATTTCTACCCATGCACCAAAGAACACACGCCCATCTTGTTGAGGGGAGTAATCAACACACCGTAGTTCTTCCAGACTCTTGGTTAGGTATCTGACTCTTCGATCAATCTCCCGTAGTCTCTTCTTGTTATATTGATAATCTGCGTTTTCGCTCCTGTCTCCGAGACTTGCCGCCCAAGTGACTTTTTTGGTGACTTCTGGGCGTTCTTCACACCATAGATAATCTAATTCTTCCTTTAGTTTGTTGTAACCTTCGCGGGTTATAAGCTTAGTCTTCATTTTATGTTGTAGATACAGTGAGTTGCATTGATAAACATCATTATAAATAATTATGGCAATCCTTATATAGTAGACTTTAACGAAACTGTGGAATTTTCCCCTAAATTCTCATTGAGAGTGAAACGAACTGTTAGGATTAGGGGGCGATGGATAGCTAACAACCCATCGGGCTGTCATTAATGTAGCGGCTGTGGTCACAAAATGGAAAAAATGCCCTTATCATTGAGAAATTAGGCCTGTCCAATGTGTGGACAACACCTTGACGATAATAAGAAAAAGGAAAATATTAATAGATAATAGTGGAGAAAGTATCATGGCTACAAGTGTTGCTTTAAGTCCTCACTTCGAGGGGTTTATTCGTGAGCAAATCAACAGCGGACGTTACAACAATGTCAGTGAAGTGATCCGGGCTGGGTTACGCATGTTGGAAGAGCATGAACAGGCGCAGAAGCTGGCAGAGCTACGTGCAGCGGTGAGTGCTGGCATTGAAAGTGGGGAAGGTCTGGCAGCAGGTGAGGTGTTCGGAGAGTTAAAACATAAATATCAGCGGATGAACACAAACGGACAGGAATAATGAGGTTAAGCATATCGCCACTGGCGGCGCAGGATAATCCTGTTTTCAAGCTCAGGAAACCAGACCCGAATACAAAGAGTGTTACATGGTTCAAGAGATATAACTTTATTACTTTGACAGTCGGAACATACAGGCTGGATGTCACAATGTTGCTGGGTAGGTAACAGGTAAATAACCTGTTACCTATAAGGTCGCCGGAGTGAGGTGCAGGGCAAGTTTGTTACCAGCCTTCCCACCTTCTATTAAAAGCATGATGACATCGGAATGTGCCCGATGATCCGATAGGCATCTCAATAGTGGTCTGAACCTGTATCAGTATGCACAGGATTCGGTGACGTAGATTGAATTGCCATTTTATAATGTCTCAACTATCCAGGGTAAATATCAGGGAGCTTTTGATATTCTGTTTTAATGCGGACTCAGGTGCCAAGCGCAAGGCCAGATTTCGTTTCAGTCGAGGGAAAAAATGATCCTCCTGCTCAATATCACTCATCGCTCTTGAGGCATTGACCATCATTTCTGCCCTTGGGATGCGTGTTTTTTCATAAAAACGCAACGCAGCTATAGGATCAGCTTTCTGCATGATAGCGTGAGCCAGAACAGCAGCGTCTTCCATTGCCATTCCGGCGCCTTGCCCTAAGCTGGGTAACATAGGGTGCGCGGCATCGCCTAATAATGTAATGCGGTTTTTTCCCCAATGTGGAGAAAAAGGACGATCCTGAGCGGGAACGGCGATAATGTCTGTCGAAGGCGTTTTTAAGATGATATCTGAGACAATATTTGACCAGCCTTGGTAGAAACTTGCAATGTCTTGGTTGGAGCCTTCCCATGTTCGCGCCTGTTTGTCTTTCATATTGGCCGTTCCCCACCAATAGATTTCTCCCCCGCCAATGTCAATTAAACCAATCCGTTTACCGGCCCCCCAATAATGCACGATATAACCTGGCGTAATTTGCTGATGCTGGTAACGCGTGATAGCCAGCCAGCAAATATAATCAGCAGTGCGGATAGGTTCTGAACCATGCATTAGAGTCCGCACAGTAGAATAAATACCATCGGCACCGATGAGTATGTCTCCTTGGGCTTCACGGCCATCAGCAAACTTCACAGACACTCCAGTGGCGGATTGATTAATCTCAACCGCCTTGGCGAATACTTTGACTTCAATATCAGGCAACTGTTGCAGCAGTGCTTGCTGTAATGCTTGACGCGAAATACACACGCTGGCAGCGCCATTTTCTGCGGAAACCTTTGCCAGAGGTAGTCGCCTTAATAAACGATCGCCCGCGGTACGTATTTCAAAGGTTTTGACAGGAGCACCGAAGTGCTCCAAATTAAGATTGATGCCCAAGGCGTTAAGCGCAACTGAGGCATTAGACATCACTGATAACCCAGAACCACTGGTCCTCAGCTCTGGTGCTTGTTCGTAGATCTCAACGGTGCAACCGATGTGTTGCAGAGCGACAGCGGTCGTCAACCCACCAATTCCTGCTCCGATGATAATGACTTTCAAAGGTTTGTTCATTTTATGCTCTTAATTGATGTTGCGGTTAGAGAGGAGGAGATACGCATTTCATGCAAAATCACTTTTGCTACCTCGGCAACGTAGGGTTCTTCCATTATTTCCAGATGATCGCCAGGGACATCAATGACATTTAACTTACCTGTAGTCTTATTGCCCCAGCCATTTTTGGGATCACGATATTCACTGCGAACAGCGTCATGCATTGAACGTAATACGTTTGGTAAAGGCTGGGTCGCATGTAACAATGTCATATCAATATCGGCAATATTTTGAGTTGAATAATCCGCCGCAGCCTGCCAATTAGTCTTGTAGACTTCAAACAGTCGCTGCACCACAGCTCTTGAACTCGCTTGTGGAATGGCTCCGGTAGCGATGGCATGTTCGGTAATATGTTCAAAACGTTCCTGTAAGGTGGTGATGTTTTCAGGAACAATCTGTTCAGGTAAACCCGCCCCTTGGTTAAGCCATAGCAGTTCCCAGAAGAACCAATTCAACAAGGCATTATCATCTGTTTTCCAGCGTGATTGTGCATTCAGCGACATCGTATCTAGTACGAATAGGTTAGCCGTTTTTTCGCCTGACTCTTTCAGTTGCCGGGCTATTTCAAAAGCGACAAAGCCGCCATATGACCAGCCGCCGAGTGAATAGGGTCCTTGTGGCTGTACTTGGCGGATAGCTTGAATATAATTAGCTGCCTGCTGTTGTACCGAGGCGAGAGGTGTTGATCCGGCGTCAACGCCATGAGCCTGCAATGCATAAAATGGCTGGTCAGCTGGAAAGTGCTTAACTAAACGCAGGTAAGACAGAACGTTACCGCCCATAGGATGGACAAAGAATAGCGGGTGGCGTTTACCGGTGGTACGCATCGGCACCAGTGGGCTAAAGTGCGCTTGTGCATCACTGTGGCGAACCCGCAGCGCCAACTGAGCAATTGTTGGATCACTGACAAATACCGATAGCGGAATATTGACGCCAAAATGTTTTTCAACCAGTACCACCAAACGCATGGCTGTCAGAGAGGTTCCTCCCATATCAAACAGATTCTGATGTACAGAAATCGATGGGATCTTTAATAAATCGGCGGCCAGTTCGCATAATATGCGCTCATAGCTATCGTCAGGTTTCCCATCATGATTGTCGATATGTTGCCGGGTGATAACGGTTTGGCTTAATTGATTGTCATCCCTTTTGCCACTCGGTGTTTTAGGCAGGGAATCCAACCATTCGATATGGCTGGGGATCATATATTGCGGCAGAGTGGCAAGCAGATGCTCAGATACCTTATCAACTATATTGTCACTCTTTTCTCCCACCAGAAATGCCACCAGAAAATGGTCATTGGTGTTACGTTGCTGAACAACAACGGCGACGTCTTTGATGAATTTATCTGCACCTGGTGTACTGGCAATAGCGCGTTCTACTTCGGCCAGCTCGACCCGGTAACCACGTACCTTAACCTGGGCGTCTTTACGTCCCAGGCACAATATCACACCATTATTCAATTTGATGCCCAGATCGCCGGTACGATACCATTTCCCCGGAGAGTTTATGAGTGTAATAAAACGTTCAGCGCTCAGTTCCGGTTGATTGTAATATCCCAGGGCTAATGAGGGGCCACTGACATAAATCTCACCACGTACTCCAGGTAAAACTTCCTGTAGATCATCATTCAGGATCAATACGTTAGTATTGTTAATCGCGGTGCCGATAGGTGGCAATGTTGGGAAGGTTTCAGTATTGCCGCTCATGGTAAATGAGGTAATAACGTGTGTTTCCGTTGGTCCGTACTGGTTTTCAAGGAGCCCATCTTCGAGTTTGCCAATGAACTTCCTGATTTCATCCGTAACGCGTAACTGCTCTCCTGATGAAATCACCACTTTTAGCTTTTCAGGGTAAATATTCAATGTATCCGCTGTTTCTGCCAATTGTTGCAGGGCAACATAAGGCAGATAAATGCGCTCGATTTGGTGCTGATGAAGCAATCGGAGCAGGTTAGCTGGATCTTTGCGCTGCTCATCGCTGACAAGATGTAATGTTCCGCCCGAGGCTAATGTGGAGAAAATTTCCTGGAACGAAACATCAAAACTCAGTGGCGCATATTGCAGTGTCGATGATGCCCGGATTCCACTGGCTGTTGTGTTTTGCCATTTCACTAAATTAGCCAGACTTCGATGCGGCATGGCAACGCCTTTTGGTATACCGGTAGAGCCGGAAGTGAAGAGTAAATAGGCTATCTGCTCAGGATCAATAGTAACGGCGGTAGGTTGTATTAATGAGTCTGGCCCTTGCAGCAGCTCATTCACATCAATTAATGGAGTAGAGGAAAGTCGGGGGCTTGCTGGCTGCTGTTCTGTATTGGTCATAATGATCAATGGTTTTACCTGCCCAATCATTGCTTCAATGCGTTGGGCTGGATAACTTAAATCCAGCGGAAAACAGATCCCCCCTGCACGTAATACACCGATCAATGTTGCAATCAATTCCGGTGAACGCGCCAGAGCAATCCCGATTGGCGTTTCTGCGCGAACGCCCTGCTTTACTAAAGCATCAGCGATAAGTGCCGATTTATGCCAAAGTTCATCAAATTGCCATTTTTCATTACCATATTTCAGTGCGATTGCCGACTTATGCTGGCTGACAGCCCAACTGATCGCATCAATAACCGATGTGAAAGTTGAAGAAGGGGTAATAGTCTGAGTGGGTATTTGGGGTATGGTGCTAAGTGAGGCTTTTTCGTCACTTTGGTTGACAATATTTTTGAGAATGGCTAAGTAAGCATCAATAAACATATCAGCCTGAACCGATGAGAACACCGTACCATCAAAGTCACAGCGTAATACGTTACGGCCGGTAGCAAAATCCGTCATAACGTTGACCAGGATTTCAAAGTTGGTTTCTTCCCAAGGCGTGAATGAAATCAAACGCAAATCGGGGGAATTAAAGACTTCTGCTAGCGCATGGAAATAGACATAGTTAAAAGCCGTGCTGATTTTTGCTCCATCACCCGCAGCTTGCTGGATAGCATTCAGTGGGTATTTTCGATGTGGTGAATGACGTTGCTCTGTGATAAAGACGTCATTGACACATTCTATCCAGGTTTTACCTGTTGCTGAAAAACGAACCGGTAATGTATTAAGGAATAACCCCAATAAATATTCTGAGTTCTGTACCTCAGGCCGGCTATGAGTGATCAAACCTGTTGCAATTTCATCCTGTTCAGCAAATAAGGCAATTGTGGCGCAGTGTGCAGCGAAAAATACGGATTTAGTTGATACACGTTTTTGTTGTACCCAGTCTTTTAGCCGTTCTTCTATATCATCAGGTATTGATACTGATTTCGATATCAAAACCTCATCAGATGGAACATCATAGAGTCTATAGCCTGTGACCTGTGTTCGGGATAATCCGGCAAGTTCATTCTGCCAATAGATTTTGTCCTCCACGGATGTCAATGATAGTAACTCATTCCGCACAGACAATGCGGGTGACGGCAGACGGATATCAGTAATACCCTTTCCATCGCTATCAATATAGTGATGCAGTAATTCACGTATCAGATTAGCCACACTGCTGCCATCCAGGATTGCATGGTGAAAACTCAGAATGAGTTCAAGCGTTTCTGCTGTTTTAAATAATCTGATGTTAAATAGTGGGGCACGATCGAAGAGATAATGATGGCGTGTCTGCTGATGTATATATTGGATAATTTGATATTCAGCGTGGACAATATCAATTTCACTGAGATCAGTAATTGCAACGGCTGAATCAATATCAATAGATTCACTCACAATTTGCAGAGGTTCTTTAAAATCAGCCAGATTAAAGTGTGAACGCAGGGCTGGGTGTCTTTGAATCAATATTGCCGCACTTTTCCTGAAGTGATTGGGTTCCCACTCAGCTTGAAGGGTATAGCGGAAAACATCTTTGTACTTTGCTGAATCATTGGCCTGCTGGCTATGATAGATCAAACCCAGTTGTAGCTGTGTCGCCGGATAGGCATCCGCAAAACCAGATAATCTGGCCTTTTCAGCTTCATCAATCAGGGCAAATGGCAACAGATCCAACGTGTCTGCGATAGGTTGCGAGAGTTCAACCTGATGGCTCAACTCAGAAATGGTCGGGTATTGCGTCAACTGTGACAGAGTGACTTTGATACCTGCTTTTTCAGCTTCAGAACGGATTTTCAGCATCAGGATTGAATCACCGCCAATAGCGTAGAAACTATCCTTGATACCAACATTGCTGATGTTCAGAACGCTTTGCCATATTTTAACCAGGGTTTTTTCAAGTTCGGTCGAGGGCATGTGTGCCGCCTCAAGAACTTTATCCTGCGTTAGCTGACTCAGCGCATTGCGATCCGCCTTACCATTTGGTGTTAGGGGAATAAAGGGTACAGCAATAAATTTTGCAGGTACCATAAATTCAGGTAAGGAGTCTAACAGGCGGTCACGCAGCGTATCAGCGGTATAATTTTTACTGGCGACATAATAGGCGCAAAGATAGGTGCCACGTTGTTCATCATGCTCAGGCAGGACTTCTGCACTGGTAATGCCTGACATTCTCTCCAGCGTGTTCTGGATTTCGCCCAGTTCGATCCTGTTTCCGCGGATCTTCACCTGATTATCAATACGTCCAAGATATTCGATGCTGCCATCAGACAACCATCTGGCTAGGTCTCCGGTGCGGTACCAACGCACTGTTGTTGCTAAACCGGATATATCACGGATAAACTTCTCATCAGTTAATTCAGGCTTGTTAAGATATCCACGAGCCAGGCCCACGCCACCAATTTGCAGTTCCCCTGCTACACCAATTGGTTGCCGGGTGTTGTGAAGCGACATAATACGCAGCGCGGTATTATTGATAGGATAACCAATTGGCACCCTGGTAATGTCTTCTGTTGAATTAGGAAAGATCTCATAATAGGAAACATCGACTGTTGCTTCGGTTGGCCCGTACAGATTAACTAATAACGGCATGTCTTTGCCAAACTGCGTAAATATCCTCCTGAATTGATTTACCCGGGCGGGGGATAATGCTTCGCCACTGGTGAAAATTCTGCGCAAACTGCCGATCTGAGTGATCAACTCAGGTTGCATTTCCAGTGCATTAAGGAAAGGAAGCAGCATCGAAGGAACAAAATGCACGGTCGTTACATCATGTTCTTTAACCGCTTTAATGATCTCTAAAGGATCTTTTTGTGCTCCGGGCGGCAGCAAAGCGACAGAGGCGCCAGTCATTGACCACCAGAAGAGTTCCCATATGGAAACGTCAAATGAGATGGGTGTTTTTTGCAAAATAACATCGGTTTCATTTAACGGATATTTTTCCTGCATCCATTCCAGCCGGTTAACAACGGATCTGTGCTCAATCATCACACCTTTCGGCCACCCAGTGGAACCTGAGGTATAAATGATATAAGCCAATGAATTGGGGGCAGAACGATTAAGTAGCGGTAATGTTGCGCTATCAGATGAATACCGGCTGTTTAGGACTCGATAGTGTTCAGCAAATGTTCCATTTATCGGGTGTTCTGTCAGAATAACGGAAACGCCACTGTCTTGCAGAATATACTCTATTCTTTCAGCAGGATAAGAAATATCAATGGGCAGGTAAGTTGCCCCCACTTTCAGAGTGGCAAAAATGCAAGCCAGCATTTCCTCGCTACGTTCCATCATAACGGCAACAACATCCCCGGATTGCACTCCATGCCTGACCAGCATGGATGCGATATTATCGGTATGAGCCTGTAATTGTTGATAGCTCCAGGATTGTGGCGCGTGTTGTGCCGACTTAATGGCAATGGCCCCAGGATGTAAAGCAGCCTGTTTTTCAAATAAGGTAGACATGGTTTCGCGATCAGAGAAAGAGACATTCGGTCCCTGTTCAAAGGCTTGCAGTTGTTGTTCCTCTGTCGGAGAGATATCAATATGTGAAACCCAACTGTCCGGTGCTGTGATGATTTGTAAAATGATCTGTGAGAGTGATGCGGTAAATTGTTCAAATGAATAGCCAGTATTGAAAACATCAGCGGCACCCCAGAAATTGATAGCGACATCATTGTTATCACCATGGGTAATCATATGAATGGCTAATACATCTGCTTCATGACCATTAGCGCAAGCATTTGAATAGTATTCAATTTTTTCGAACGCAGGAATTTTCTGTAACTGAAGATAGGAAACGGTGACATCAAATAGTTGGCGGGAAATATTGCCAGCCCTATTGTGTGTTTTTATCAGTTGGCTCAGAGGAACATATTCATATTGTTTCAGAAATTTAATTTTTTTCTTAATTTGCTGTGCTAATACCCGCAAGCTCATCTCGGAGTCAACGGTTACGGAAATTGGCAGCGTATTGGCCCATTCACCAATAATATTGATATTACTTTGCTGACGGTTAAATAGCGGGATGCCGATAGTGATATGAGAATTATTGTGTATCCGTGCTAATAAAATAGCAAGTGCCGTGGTCATAACAACAAGAGGGGACATTCCAGTTGATAATGCACTTTCAACCTGAGAACAGGTTAATGTCATCTGTTGTTTTATAAATTGGGTATTTTTGGTTGACTTCTTACGGGTAAATAAAATGGGTTCAATTCCCTCGATAGTTTTCGCCAGCGCAGAGACATCATTCACTATGGAATGGTGTTTTAGATGTTCTAGCGAGCGGGTAATAGCTGCCAGATACTTTTTTTGAGTGTTAACATATTCAGAGAAGGGTTCTGGACTTTGATATTGCTGGAGGATTTTTGTGCTGATTAAATTCATTCCCCAGCCATCGCAAACAATATGATGGGTACGTAACAAAAGGGCAACATAATTAGCCTGGTTCGGGGTAACAATGGCGACTTCTAACAGAGGAACATCGGTTAAACTGAAAACTTTAGCCGGCCATGCCGAAATAAAGTCTTCACCAGTTTGAGATTGTGATTGTAAATATTCGCTGTTGATTATCTCGACTTTAACCTCAGCCATACAATGATTGATACGCTGGGTTAATAACTCATTTTCTTCTAAAATTTGTATTTTGCCGATGATTTCCTGATTAAGAACATTATTTGCCGCCATAACGAGCTTATCAAGATTAATATCCCCGGAAAGGTACCGTATCTGTGCCAAAGTGTATTGAGCGCTTTGTGGGTTGCGCTGATTTTCAAAAAAGATATCTTGTTGATATGGAGTAAGAGATATTACTTTTTGTAATTGTTTCATATCGTAGCCCTTGAAGACGAAAAAGAACACTCTATGTCATTGCGATGATGCCGACTTTTCATTGTCAAGAAAAAAAATGACATAACAAATTGATTTATAATTAAAATAATCATGTTTTTGATTCTAATTGTGTGATCCATTTATTATTTTTCATATTTATTGATAATAGACATAATTTATCATCTGCGGCATAAAATATAAATTATATTTAAGTTTTTAACCACTAAAGAGTAAAGTTTTCGCTGCGAAAATTGTGAATTAATAAATTCTTCCCATTTTGCAAGGTTAGCGCATGAGCTACATTTAGGGGGCAAGATCATCGTCGTTCCTTTAGCCATTGCCTGCGAAAAAGTGAGTAGCCATTCAGTTGTCTGGGTTAATTTATTTGTATCAGCGTTGAAGAATTGTATTGGTTGCATGACAGAAAATGTGATGCACTTCCTACTTTACTGATAATGAAAAACAGGGCAGAGGGTTCAATCGGAGAAAAAGCGAACTAAATTGTTTATTATGGTAAGAAAAGATTAAGAGAAACCTATCCGGGTAGTTTTTTGTCCAAACATTTGGGATGTACGATCTAGATCCTCGTCAGGAAGGAAAGGTTTATGCTGGCGCGTGGATCTGATGGGAAGATGATATGAAGCGGAAAGCATTGTTCGTTTAGCCTGTCTGATGAATTTGATGCAGCTAGTGGGTGGATTTCGGTTAATTCCCCGGTAGCCAGGATATTGATGAGTAAACCAGCCGGTGACGAAATTATCGTAAAAAATCAATGTATAACAGCCGGTTATGGGGTTTTGGCAGTCAGTGGCTTACCATTGAATTAATCATTCAGATTAATAACGTACGAAAATAAGTCCTATAGAAATTATCTTAAAATATATATATCTGGTTTCTATCTTTGGTTTAATCTTCTTCATAATGATAAATTTAGCAAAGCATGTAGTATTTATTTGGAGTTCAATAATGCAAGAAGGTAACAAAATCCTTGTGGTGGATGATGACATGCGTTTACGAACGTTATTAGAGCGTTATCTGACAGAACAAGGTTTTCAGGTACGTAGTGCTGCTAATGCGGAGCAGATGGACCGCTTATTGACACGGGAATCTGTTAGCTTAATTGTATTGGATTTAATGTTACCTGGAGAAGATGGGCTTTCTGTTTGCCAAAGACTGAGAAAACAAAATAATCCGGTGCCGATTATTATGGTGACGGCAAGAGGGGAAGAAGTAGACCGCATTGTTGGGTTGGAGATTGGCGCTGATGATTATATTCCTAAGCCATTTAATCCTCGTGAGTTATTGGCGCGTATCCGGGCGGTATTACGCCGTCAGGCGAATAAGTTACTGGGCATACCCGCTGAAGATGACGCAATTATTAATTTTGGTAAGTTCAGTCTTAATCTAAGTACCCGGGAAATGTTTCAGGGAGATGAACATATGGTACTGACCAGTGGTGAGTTTGCCATATTGAAAGTGCTGGTTTCTTATCCTGGTGTACCGCTGTCCCGTAATAAGCTGATGGGTTTAGCCCTTGGCCGGGAATACAGCACTATGAAGCGATCTATTGATGTTTTGGTTTCACGTCTGCGCCGTGTGATTGAAGAAGATCCTGCACACCCGCGCTATATCCAGACCATCTGGGGGCTGGGTTATGTCTTTGTGCCTGATGGAAGCCGTGTATGAAGCGATTACGATTTTCCCCTCGCAGCACTTTTACCCGTACTTTATTCCTGGTCATGGCTATGCTGTTTATCAGTCTGGTAACCAGTTACCTGGTTGTTGTGAATTTCGTTATCATGCCAAGCTTGCAGCAGTTCAATAAAGTGTTAGCGTATGAAGTTCGTACTTTAATGGCTGAAAGATTGAAGCTGGAGGACGGATCTTTTCTGGTGATCTCACCGGTAGTGCGCCGGGAGATTTATCAGGAGTTGGGTATTACGCTGTATTCTGAGTCTGACGCGGAGATACAAGGTTTACGCTGGGCCAGGCATTATAATTTCCTGAGTGAGAAGATGAGTCAATACCTGGGTGGCAAAGCTGATCTGCGTCTGGAGATAAACAAAGAGAGCCCTATACTTTGGCTTAATTCTTATTTGGCCCCCGATATTTGGGTCAGGGTTCCTCTGACTGAGATCGAGCAAAATCAATTCTCACCCATTTTCCGTTATACATTGGCCATTTTATTGCTGACGTTTGGTTGTATTTGGCTTTATATCCGTTTTCAGAACCGGCCCTTGCTGGAAATGGAGTATGCTGCCAGACAGACAGGTAAAGGTATTATGATGCCTACGGTGCGAGAAGCGGGGTCGCTGGAAGTTCGCGCTTCTATTCGTGCATTTAACCAAATGTCCGCAGGAATAAAGTTATTGGAAAGTGACCGGACGATATTAATTGCCGGGGTAAGTCATGATTTGCGTACTCCACTGACACGTATCCGCTTGGCAACAGAAATGATGAGCAAGGAAGATGCTTATTTGTCTGAATCTATCAATAAAGATATTGAAGAATGTAATGCCATTATTGCGCAATTTATTGATTATCTCCGTACCGGGCAGGAAATGCCAATGGAATTCTGTGAGCTTAATTCTATTCTCAAAGAGGTTATTTCCGCAGAGAATGGCTATGAGCAGGATATTGAAAATAATCTATCTCTTCCCCCAATAACCGTTAACGCGAACCCGATTTCCATTAAACGGGCATTGGCTAATATGCTGGTTAATGCCAATCGTTATGGTAATGGCTGGATTAAAGTCAGTAGTGGTCAGACTCATGAATTTGCCTGGTTTCAGGTAGAGGACGATGGCGCAGGAATTAAGCCGGAAGATTTGCCGCAGTTATTTCAGCCATTTGTTCGGGGCGAAAGAGCGCGCAGCAACAGTGGAACGGGGTTAGGTCTGGCTATTGTTCAGCGGATTATTGATGCTCATGACGGGAAAATTGAAATTGGCACCAGCCCCAGAGGGGGATTATCTATTCGTGCCTGTATTCCTGTTGTGGAAGATAATTTTTAATGGCCTGATGATAATCTCCAGCTTTAATTTCATGGTCTGTGGAGATGACAGTTTTATGTCAGCATCAGGCTGAATTTGCATTGCGCTGTCATAAAAATGTCATAATTAAGACATTTTGCTGTAACTAAACTGACCTATTTTCCCTTCTGCACCTTTTTTAATCTGACGAACACATTTCTTTGTTGATTCTCAATGTCCCATGAGGAGGGATTATGAAACTGATGCGTACCACTGTAGCCGGCATAATGGCAGCGACGTTTTCTTTGATAACCCTGTCGGTATTCGCTGCTTCCAGCTTGACGGGGGCAGGTGCGACATTTCCCGCCCCGGTGTATGCCAAGTGGGCAGATTCTTATCAAAAAGAGACCGGTAATAAAGTCAATTATCAAGGCATCGGTTCTTCCGGTGGCGTAAAACAAATTCTGGCAAATACCGTTGATTTCGGTGCTTCCGATGCGCCCTTATCCGATGAAAAATTAGCGGCTGATGGTTTGTTTCAATTCCCGACGGTCATCGGCGGGGTCGTACTGGCGGTTAATATCCCTGGTATTAAATCCGGCGAATTAACACTGGATGGTAAAACGTTGGGTGATATTTATTTAGGTAAAGTGAAAAAGTGGAATGATCCGGCGATGACTAAATTGAATCCGGGGATGAAACTGCCGGAGCAGGATATTGCGGTGGTACGTCGTGCGGATGGTTCCGGCACCTCTTTTGTGTTTACCAGTTATCTTTCTAAAGTGAATAGCGAGTGGAAAGAAAAAGTCGGTGCAGGCTCCACGGTAAGCTGGCCTGTTGGCTTGGGTGGTAAAGGCAATGATGGCATTGCTGCATTCGTTCAGCGCCTGACAGGTTCTATTGGTTATGTTGAATATGCCTACGCTAAACAGAATCATTTGGCTTATACCAAACTGGTCTCTGCTGATGGCAATGTTGTCAGCCCGACAAAAGAGAGTTTCAGCGCCGCAGCGAAGAAAGCGGAATGGCACAAAACGTTTGCTCAGGATTTGACACACCAACAAGGTGAAAACGCGTGGCCGATTACTTCCACTACATTTATTCTGCTTCACAAACAGCAAAAAGACGCCGCCAAGGGGGCAGAAATACTGAAATTCTTTGACTGGGCTTACGAGAAAGGCAATAAACAAGCGAATGATCTGGATTATGCAACCCTGCCAAAAGAAGTGGTTGAGCAAGTTCGGGCGGCCTGGAAAACCCATGTGAAGGATAGCAGCGGTAAAATTCTGTATTAAATCGTGTCGGTGGCAACGGTTTGAAGTATCGATTAAATTTGTAGTTTTGATTTCTCCCCCATTAAAGGGGGAGTTAACCCGGATGAGAATAAGCTCTATGGCCGAACAGAAAACGGCAATAAAAGCACCCAGTAAAAACGGCGATATTATTTTCAGCGCACTGGTTCGGCTAGCTGCGCTGATGACTTTGTTTTTGCTGGGAGGCATCATTATCTCGTTGATTATTGCCTCCTGGCCCAGTATCCAGCAGTTCGGCATCTCTTTCCTCTGGCATAAAGAGTGGGATGCCCCGGCAGAACAATTTGGTGCATTGGTGCCTATTTACGGTACGTTGGTCACTTCGTTGATTGCTTTGATCATTGCGGTGCCTGTCAGTTTCGGGATAGCACTGTTCCTGACGGAACTGGCGCCTAACTGGCTGAAACGCCCGCTTGGTGTAGCAATTGAGTTGCTGGCTGCAATTCCAAGTATTGTCTATGGCATGTGGGGGTTATTTGTGTTTGCCCCTCTGTTTGCCACCTATTTTCAGCAGCCGGTCGGCAATGTCCTTTCCGGTATGCCAATTGTCGGTGAACTGTTCTCCGGTCCTGCCTTTGGTATCGGCATTCTGGCGGCGGGCGTCATTCTCGCTATCATGATTATTCCTTATGTCGCCTCGGTTATGCGTGATGTGTTCGAACAAACACCGGTCATGATGAAAGAATCCGCTTATGGTATTGGTTGTACTACCTGGGAAGTTATCTGGCACATTGTATTGCCTTACACCCGCAATGGCGTGATTGGTGGTGTCATGCTGGGCCTTGGCCGTGCGCTGGGGGAGACAATGGCAGTGACTTTTATCATCGGTAATACTTACCAGCTCGACAGTTTCTCACTGTTTATGCCGGGCAACAGTATTACTTCTGCGTTGGCGAACGAATTCGCTGAAGCTGAATCTGGCTTACATACCTCAGCATTGATGGAGCTTGGTCTGGTTCTGTTTGTGATCACCTTTATTGTGCTGGCGTTGTCAAAATTAATGATCATGCGTCTGGCGAAGAATGAGGGGCGTTGATATGGCAACAATGGATGGACAAAAGCCTATTGATGAAAATGCACGTAGTCGTAAGCAGGCATGGCGCCGTCAGAAAAACCGGCTCGCTCTGCTGTTATCAATGGCAACCATGTTGTTTGGTCTGTTCTGGCTGGTGTGGATTCTGTTCTCCACAGTCACCAAGGGCCTCGATGGTATGTCGCTGGCGTTGTTCACGGAAATGACGCCGCCACCGAATACCGAAGGTGGTGGCCTGGCAAATGCCATTGTTGGTAGTGGCTTGTTGATTTTATGGGCGACGATTATCGGTACTCCGTTGGGGATCATGGCGGGTATCTATCTGGCCGAGTATGGCCGCCGTTCATGGTTGGCAGAGGTGATCCGCTTTATCAACGATATCTTGCTGTCAGCGCCTTCTATTGTCGTCGGCTTGTTTGTGTACACTGTCGTTGTAACGAAAATGCAGCACTTTTCCGGTTGGGCAGGGGTGATTGCCTTAGCGTTGTTGCAAGTGCCGATTGTCATCAGAACCACTGAAAACATGTTGAAACTGGTTCCTGATAGCTTACGTGAAGCCGCCTATGCCTTGGGAACGCCTAAATGGAAGATGATTTCGGCCATCACGCTGAAAGCCTCGGTATCCGGCATTATCACCGGTGTGTTGCTGGCAATTGCCCGAATTGCCGGGGAAACAGCGCCGTTGCTGTTCACCTCTCTTTCAAATCAGTTCTGGAGTACTGATTTGAGTCAGCCAATTGCCAACTTGCCGGTCACTATTTTTAAATTTGCGATGAGTCCATTTTCCGAATGGCAGCAACTGGCGTGGGCAGGCGTATTATTGATAACCCTGTGTGTATTGCTGATTAACATTGTAGCGCGTGTGCTGTTTGCCAAGAAAAAGCACTGACTGATATTTTCAACAGAGAGAAGTAAATGAACATGGCTAATGATATCGCTGGCAGTAAAATTCAGGTCCGTGATCTGAACTTTTATTACGGCAAATTTCACGCGCTGAAAAACATTACGTTGAATATTGCAAAGAATAAAGTAACGGCTTTTATCGGTCCGTCTGGCTGCGGTAAATCTACGTTGCTACGGACTTTCAATAAAATGTATGAATTGTATGGTGAGCAGCGGGCAGAGGGAGAAATTTTGCTGGATGGCAATAATATCCTGACGGATAAACAGGATGTGGCGTTGCTGCGTGCCAAAGTGGGTATGGTATTCCAGAAGCCGACCCCATTCCCGATGTCTATTTACGACAATATTGCTTTTGGCGTCCGTCTGTTTGAGAAACTCTCAAGAGCAGAAATGGATGAACGTATTCAGTGGGCTTTGACCAAAGCCGCATTGTGGAATGAAACCAGGGATAAATTGCATCAGAGCGGATACAGTCTGTCTGGTGGTCAGCAGCAGCGTTTATGTATTGCACGCGGCATTGCGATCCGTCCGGACGTTCTATTATTGGATGAGCCTTGCTCCGCACTTGACCCAATTTCTACCGGTCGTATTGAGGAACTGATCAGCGAATTGAAATCTGAATATACCGTGGTAATTGTGACTCACAATATGCAGCAGGCCGCGCGTTGTTCAGATCATACTGCGTTTATGTACCTTGGTGAATTGATTGAATTTAGTGATACAGACACATTGTTTACCACACCAAAAATGAAACAAACTGAAGACTATATTACCGGTCGTTATGGTTGATTACGGGGCGTAACATGGACAATCTGAATCTCAATAAACATATTTCCGGTCAGTTTAATGCTGAACTGGAGCATATCCGTACTGAACTGATGGTGATGGGCGGGCTGGTGGAGGAACAGCTCTCCAAAGCGATTACCGCGATGCATAATCAGGATGCGGAGCTGGCGCGTGAAGTGATTGATGACGATCATAAAGTCAATATGATGGAAGTCGCTATTGATGAAGCATGTGTTCGTATCATTGCCAAGCGCCAGCCGACGGCCAGTGATCTGCGGCTGATTATGTCAATCTCGAAAACCATTGCTGAACTGGAAAGAATCGGGGATGTGGCAAAGAAAATTTGCCAGACGGCACTTGAGAAATTTTCACATCAGCATCAGTCACTGTTGGTGAGTTTGGAATCGCTTGGCTGCCATACCATCCAGATGCTGCATGATGTTTTAGATGCTTTTGCCCGTATGGATCTGGAAGAAGCTATTCGTATCTATCATGAAGATAAAAAGGTGGATAAAGAGTATGAAGGCATTGTCCGCCAATTGATGACTTATATGATGGAAGATCCCAGAACCATCCCAAGTGTACTGACAGCCCTGCTTTGTGCACGTTCTATTGAACGGATTGGCGACCGTTGCCAGAACATCTGTGAATTCATTTTCTACTATGTCAAAGGTCAGGATTTCCGGCATGTCGGTGGTGATGAATTGGAAAGGCTGCTGACTAAAGATAACAAGTAACTTGCTGACAATGCTGGTATTTTTTTCCGGCATTGTTTTGTCTTATAATTCTTAATAGTTATAAATATAGTTTTTTATATTATTTCCTGCACTATAGTGAAATTGATAGCTTGTAGTGATTAATAAATATTTAATTACCGTCAGGAGTTTTCAATGAAATCCCGCGTTCTTGTCACGGCGTTGCTGACTGGGTTAGCACTGGTTACTGGTGTTGCGAAGGCCGATAAACTGGATGATATTAAAAAAGCCGGTACAGTGCGGATCGCTGTTTTTGACAGTAATCCCCCGTTTGGTTTTATTGACCCGCAAACTAAAAAACTGGCGGGTTATGATGTGGATATCGCAAAAGCGATTGCAAATGACCTTGGTGTTAAACTGGAACTGCGTCCGACTAACCCGGCAAACCGTTTGCCACTGCTGGCATCGAAGAAAATTGACCTGATTGCCGCCAACTTTACGGTAACGGATGAGCGTGCTAAACAAGTCGATTTTTCAATCCCTTATTTTGCCACTGGGCAAAAATTTATTGCCCGTAAAGGCGTTCTGAAATCCCCTGATGACATTAAAAACTTACGTATCGGTGCTGATAAGGGAACAGTACAGGAAATCACTCTGCGTGAGCATTATCCGACAGCGAAAGTCATCTCTTATGACGATACGCCTCTGGCATTTGCTGCGCTGCGTAACGGCAATGTACAAGCAATCACTCAGGATGATGCTAAACTGGTCGGCCTGCTGGCTAACGTACCGGCAGCACAAAAAGCGGAGTTTGAGATCTCTCCTTTCAGCATCACCCGTGAATATCAGGCTGTGGCTGCGGCAAAAGGGGAAGAGAGCTTAGTTGAGACGGTGAACCAAACGCTGCTGAAACTGGAAAAAGAGGGTGAAGCAGAGAAAATTTATAACCGTTGGTTTGGCCCAGAGACCAAATCGTCTCAGCCGCGAGGTGACTTTAAGTTTGCTCCTTTGGAGCAGCAAGCTAAGTCCTGATAGTTGCAAACCTTGGTAATCAGCCCCGCACCTTGTGTTGCGGGGTTTTATCATTGGTAATGTTTGGTAATCGTAAGATATGTTTGAGTTATTTGTTACAGAACACGTGCTTGCTCCCCAATACCTGGCGTGGCTTTGGCAGGGTTTCCTGATGACATTATGGATATCCGCCTGTACCGTTGTGGCTTCCACATTGCTGGGCTTTGTACTGGCTGCTGCCCGTGACAGCCAACTAAAAATTCTCCGTTGGCCGGTGACGGCTTACACCACCCTATTTCGTAATACGCCTCTGCTGGTACAACTGTTCTTCTGGTACTTTGCATCAGGGCAAATACTGCCGCAAGAGGTGATATTCTGGCTGAATACACCACATGAAATCAATCTGTTAGGTTTATCATTGGCATGGCCTTCGTTTGAATTTCTGGCTGGATTTATCGGTTTGACCCTCTATTCAGCCCCATTTGTTGCGGAAGAATTACGGGCAGGTATTCAGGGCGTAGGGCGGGGGCAGAAATATGCGGCTCATGCATTGGGGCTGACCGGCTGGCAGGCAATGTGTTATGTCGTACTGCCGCAGGCATTGAAGATAGCAATGCCGCCATTACTGGGACAGTACATGAATATTGTGAAAAACTCGTCGCTGACAATGGCGATTGGTGTGGCTGAACTGTCATATGCTTCGCGTCAGGTGGAGACTGAAACACTGAGAACATTTGAAGCATTCGGTGTTGCGACGGTGTTGTATATCGCCACGATTGCGGTCATGGAAGGTTGGGGACAATGGCGTCAACAACAAGCTATAGCAAGAGGACATTAAAATGGATTTTTCAGTCATTGCAGAAAACTGGCGCTACCTACTGTTAGGAACCTTCCCTGATGGCCCCCTTGAAGGGGCGGCATTGACATTGGTTATTAGCCTGATGGCTGGTGTGATTTCTATTGTATTGGGTACAGTTGCAGGTGTTGCTTTGGCAATGCTGAAAGGCTTTTGGGTTAACCTGTTAGCCGCAGTATTGGGTTTTTTCCGTGCAATTCCCGTCATTATGCTGATTTTCTGGACTTACTTTCTGTTGCCTGTGATGCTTGGCATGGAAATTCCTGAAATCACTACAGTGGTTTGTGCTCTGGCGTTGATCACCTCTGCTTATTTGGCTCATGGGGTGAAAGCGGGAATTATTGCGATTGGTGCGGGCCAGTGGCAGGCAGGGTTATCATTAGGTTTCAACCGTTGGCAGGTACTTTGGTACATTGTTTTGCCACAGGCATTACGCATGATGGTGCCTTCCTTTATTAATCAGTGGATCGCTCTGATAAAAGACACTTCTCTGGCCTATATTGTTGGCGTGGCAGAACTGTCATTCCTGGCAACTCAGGTGAATAACCGCAGTATGGTTTATCCGATAGAAGTCTTTTTATTTGTCGCGCTGATTTATTTTGTGATGTGCCTGACGCTGGAATTGACAGCAAACTATATTGTTCGCCGTTTTTCTCTGCAACGCAGGAAAATGTCTATTTTCCGTTTTTGGCGGAAGGAAAAATTAATTTTGTCTCCCCAATATTAATTTTTCCTTTATGTAATGATTTGTATTTTCGGCATAATCGCCCTATTTTAGTTATAGGGGGATTTTTAATATTAGTTTATTGTGTCTGATTTTATATTATTGAAATATATTTTCACTCTGAAATATAAACAATAATAAAATTATTAAGTTAAATAAAGATTTTTGTGAAAATAAGAAAAATCTGTTGAAATAACAGAATAATAATCTTTTTAGATAATCTATGGGCAAGGATGCCGGCATCTCAACATAATGCATGCTGATGAGACTACGACAACCAGAGATATCCGTCCTTTCATAGACGCTCTTGACGCAGTTAGATTTAACCGACCAAAAGTTAACCGCTAAGGGAAGCATGCGTTATACCTACATCAGAGTTAGCTCAACTGACCAAAGTATAGAGAGACAAAAAGAGGCTTTATCAGCAATAAATGCAATGGAGTCAACAAGGCGCTCATTATTTATTGCAAACGCGCCCGGCCGTATTAAACGGTGAGCTAGAGGCACAATTTGAGCTCTGGTATCCGGAAGTAAAATTGGGAGAGGAAACAGAAAACCATTTAACCGCAGCGATTACAGCATAGAATAATGCCCACGCTTTTTTATGCTATCCTTAATCAAATTAATCACAAAAGAGAAAGCTAATCACTAGATTATATGATACGAATAATATGTTATTCAATATGTGTCTTTGCAGTGAGTTTGTTATTTCATTGTGTATTTCAACTTTTTTTAAAAAAAATAATCATAAATGTGGATTTTGTCACGAAACAAATATTTTTTATTGACTTGCCAAAGTTAACATATAAGATTTTTTAATCATGAACCAAACTGAGGATTTATGTTTTGAGCAATCCATTTGAAAATGAATCTCTTGATTTCTTTGTATTAATAAATGATGAAAATCAACACTCACTATGGCCTGTATTCATTGCAGTACCTGCTGGTTGGCAAGTTATCTACGGACCAGAAAAACGTGAGAATTGTTTGAGTCTTGTAGAGAGTAACTGGAAAGATATGAGGCTAAAAAGTTTGCAGTGAAATAAATTAGAAAAGGCGGATTCGACTAATAAGTACAATTTTTCAGAAGGGCGGTCAGTTACTATATTAGGCATCTTTCCCGCCATAAGAAAATGCACTATGGTCTATAAACAACTGACCGAAACAGAAAGATACCCGATTTCCAGTTTAAAAAGCGGGTTTTTCATAACGTTTCATTGTCAATCACTCAATCGAAACCCATCAACTATTAGCAGAGAGTTGAAAAGAAATCAGGAAGTAAAAGAATATTGTCCGAAATAGGCCCATCTTTAGGGGCTTTCTCGCCGTCATTTTGCTAAGAAAGCCACAAAAGTGACCAAAGGAATAAAAAATGGATAAAGCGGCTAATTTGGCAAGATTTAAGTCCTGAACAGGTGGTTAACTATATAAGGAAGTATGAATAGATATCCTTGCATCATGAAACCATTTGTAGATTGATTTATAAAAATAAAATGGATAGAGGTGATTTATGGCAATATCTCAGAATTGTCAGCAAACCGTATCGTAAACGGTATGGTTGTTATGAAAGAAGAGGAAAAATTAAAAACAAAGTCAGTATTAATGAACGCCCAGAAATCGTTGATAAAAAAGCACGAATTGGTGATTGGGAAGGTAATACGATAATAGGAAAAGATAAAAAAAGTGTATTATTAACACTGGTTGAACGTAAGGCACTCTATTTAATTATTATTAAACTGAATAAAAAACAAGCATCAGAAGTGGCCGAAGCCACAGTGAAGGCTTTATACCCGTTAAAACAAAAGGTTAAAACAATGACGTTTGATAACGGTTTAGAATTAAATAATCGTCCCCGAAAGACTCGTGGTGGCAAACCCTCAAATGGACTATTTAAAGGGATACGAACTTGTTTACTCGTAGCTTAATTATGTTGCACTTACTATGCGAAACCACCAGACAAAAACATTATCCCTATAACATTTGTAGCGAAGGAAGAACTATATATGAATAAGGATGGATATTATAATTTAACATCTGCGCAGTTTGGAATTTGGTCATTCAACGAAATTATAGAAAATAAGTCAATAAATAATATAAGCGAATATTTTATAATTGATGGTGATATAAATGTCGAATATTTTTCTGAGGCGGTTAGAAAAACAGTAGAAGAAGCTGAGGCTTTACACTCTCGTTTTTATAAATTTGATAATTGTATTAAACAGAAGTTTTTCTCTATAAATAACTATGAACCAAAAATTATTGATTACAGCGATTTTCGAGAGGAAATTGCACTCCAGAAAGCTAAAAATTTCTTACTGGTAACAACGGAGCAACCTTTTGATATTTGTGAGGAGCTTCCATTCGAAATATTACTAATAAAAATAGCAGAAAATAAATTTTTGTATTTCCACTGTTATCATCATATAGCCATGGATGGTTTGGGAGCATCACTCATTATTCAACGTGTCATAAGTTTATATAACGCTTATTTTATTGAGGGTTCTCCTCCTCCTTCCCCATTCGGTAAGTTTAAGGAACTTATTGATGGTGATATTGATTATCGTAATTCTTCCAGATTTATTTGTGACCGTGATTACTGGTTAAATCTATTTGCTGATATTCCTGCCCCTGCTAGCCTAGCGAATCGAATAGCTCCTCCTTTAAAAACTATAATACGTCATCGTGTGAGTTTGGGTTATGAATTAACTGACCTACTGCATAAAAAAGCAAAAGAAATGAATTGCACATTACCTAACTTGCTTATTGCTATAACTTGCGTTTATTTGCATCGCATGACGGGGCTTTCTGAAGTCATAGTCGGTTTACCAGTAACAGGAAGGCTTGGAAGGAAAGAACGTATTATACCAGGATTGATGGCAAATATACTTCCAATGCGATTGATACTATCGCCAGATTTGAACTTGAAGATGGTTTTAGCCAGAGTGGCGAAACAAGTCATGACGGTCTTACGTCATCAAAAATATAGATATGAAGATCTGTGCCGTGATTTAAAAATAACTAATAGTGGTGAATCATTATATCGAATAAGTATAAACGTTGAAAGCTTTAATAATGGTGGGTATTTTCATCAAAGTAAAATACTACCTTGCAATATTGCAAATGGACCTGTTTCTGATCTCAATATTTTTTTCTTTGATTATAATAAAGAAGTTCCTCTGACCCTTGGATTTGATGCAAATAGTGAGTTGTATTCTCCAGAACAGTTGTCTGAACATGCCTCTCGGATGTTGAAAATTTTTTATGATTTGTTAACAAATCAAGATGCTATCATTGGTTCGTTGTTATTGCTAAATGATAATGAATATAGAAATTTAGAGATTATTAATAATAAAACTCTGGCATCAATCCCTTTCTTAACACTTACTGATTGTTTTGAAGATCAAGTAAGAAAATTCCCAAATAAATCAGCGTTATATTTTGGTGACATTTCTTTAACTTATGTTCAACTTAATGAAAAATCAAATAAGCTAGGTCATTATTTATTAAATCAACATTTTCTCCCTAATGACACCGTAGCGTTACTATTACCTCGGACCGTTGATTTAATTGTAGCATTGTTAGCTATATCGAAGATAGGTGCAACATATATACCGTTAGATCCTGATTATCCAGAAGAACGTTTGAAATATATTATTGAAACTGCAAAACCGAAACTGGTATTGACGTCAATTAATGTTAATTTTAACTTTTGTTTAGATGCTCTTCAGATACAGTTAGATGATATCAATACCTCCTTATTAGTCGATTCTCAATCAATTCACAACCCTATTAGAGTAGTCACTACGGCTAATCAAGCTGCGTATATCTTGTTTACATCAGGATCGACAGGGAATCCTAAGGGAGTAGTGATTACACACCATTCGCTTACTAATTTTCTGTACGCAATGCAAATGTCACTGCAAATAAAACCTGGCAACCGAATACTCGCTGTTACAACGATTGGTTTTGACATCGCAGGTTTGGAAATATTCTTACCATTAGTTAATGGAGCTTCAATAACGTTAGCGTCTCGTGACACTACACGAGATCCTAAACTACTGGCATCGGAAATCGTCCGAAATAAAATAACTCATTTGCAAGGTACGCCAGCTTTGTGGCAAGGATTGGTTGAGTATCAGCCGAACTCATTGAGTAACCTCACCGCAATCGTTGGTGGTGATTCGCTGCCTACAAACCTGGCTGAACGTATGGTGTCTCTAGCACATAGAGTTATTCAAGTTTATGGTCCTACTGAAACCACCATTTGGTCTACTTTACATGAACTGACGGCAAAGTCTGTGCAGCCAAATTCTATTGGTTTACCAATACTAAATACGCAGATCTATATCCTTGATACGGCTCTTCAGCCTGTGCCTGTAGGATATCCCGGAGAACTATATATAGCAGGTGATGGATTGGCTCTCGGCTATTTAGACCTCCCTACTATGACCAGCGAGCGATTTGTCGCAAATCCCTTTGGAACCGCAGGGCAGCGTATGTATCGTACTGGCGATCTGGCTTGCTGGGGAAGTGACATGAATGTCAATTTCTTGGGGCGTGTCGATAATCAAGTAAAAATTCGTGGTTATCGAATTGAGTTGGGAGAAATTGAAAATACCTTCCTGAAATCATCACTAATAAAGAATGCGCTAGTCATTGCGTACGGAAAAGAAAGTGTCAGCAACAAATATTTGGTAGCCTATGTTGTTTTGCACAAACCCAATTCTTGCTCGTCGGAAGAATTAAATAAATGGCTGAAAAAACATCTACCTGACTATATGCTGCCGGCAGTTATTATGATAGTGGATAGTTTTCCACTGATGCCGAATGGTAAAATAGATCGCCACGCCTTGCTAGCACCAATATTCAAGTCAGATGAGCAAGTTTTACCGGAATCATCCCAGGAAAAAATCTTATGCAAAATCTTTGAGGAGGTTTTGGGATTTGAGTCGATAGGTATTAATGATAGCTTCTTCAAGCTTGGTGGAAATTCTTTACTAGCAATCCAGTTACTTACTCATGTACGCACTCAGTTAGATATTGAATTACCGCTAAAAGCTATTTTTGAATCTCCAACGGTTAAAGAGCTTTCCAGGGTTATCGCTGACACAGACAAAAAATATTCTCTACGAGAAAAACTGACTCCCCAGCCGCGACCAAATATCTTGCCAATGTCATTTGCTCAGCAACGTCTGTGGTTACAGGAACAGATTAATGAGAGTAGTGCATATAATATGCCTATGGCATTACGCATCTACGGTGAATTGGATACCTTCGCACTTTCAGCAGCACTGTCTGATGTAGTGAAACGACACGAAAGTTTGCGTACTTATCTGACCCTACAGGATGATATACCATGCCAATATATTGTATCGACGGAAGAAATCTCGTTCTTATTGCATGTTCACGAGTTGGATGAGTCTCAAATTACAAAAGAGTTAACTCAGCAGGCTGGTTATATCTTCAGGCTTGATAAAGAATTGCCTATTAAAGCTTGGTTGTATCGGATAAAACCCGAGCAGCATATATTCTTGCTATTAATCCATCACACTGCGGGAGATGGTGGTTCTATCTCCCCCCTACTACATGATTTGGGCCATTACTATCAGGCTCACTTGAAAGGAGAAAATTCTTCACTGCCGCCTTTGCCAGTGCAATATGCAGATTACACATTATGGCAACATATATTACTATCTGATGAGCAAAAATCGGTAGGTTTGTATGCGAAACAAACATATTACTGGTGTAACCAGCTAGCGTTATTACCAGAAGAGGTAACAATAGCTAGTATGCAACCTAGGCCCACGAAGCCAAGTAGCAAAGGTGATTGCTATAAATTCTCAGTTCCTCCGGATATATATCAGGGTCTAAAACGCTTGGCTTTACAAGAGGAAGCCAGCCTGTTCATGGTTCTAAAAACGGCTCTTGCTGTGCTGCTTCATCAAATGGGGGCCGGTGATGATATATCGGTAGGCACTCCCGTTTTAGGTCGTACAGATGAAGCCCAAATGCCATTAATTGGCCTTTTTTCCAATACATTGGTATTACGTACCAACCTTTCTGGTAATCCTGATTTTGTCTCCCTGATAGCACAGGTTCGTAAAACAGTACTTGATGCTTATATGCATCAGGATTTGCCTTTTGAGCAAGTTGTCGAGCTTTTAACCCCACATCGTTCCGCGTCCAAGCACCCATTATTTCAAGTCATGATGGTGTTGGAAGAGGAATTTTCATTGGGCAATATCTTTTTGCCGTTACGTATTGAGCAACAGGAGGTATTAACTAAAACGGCAAAGTTCGATCTCCTGTTTGTTTTCAAAGAGGATGTACAACAAGGTCTTTTAAGAGGACATATTGAATTTGCGACTGACCTTTACGATGCGCAAACCGTTGCGGGATTTGTAGACCGCTTATTCAGTGTATTGAACATTATGGCAAACAGGCCCACTGAAAAAATTAGTGAAATTTGCCTATTAAATACGTTTGAACGTCAACAACTGCTCAAAACTTGGAACAATACGCTCGTAGAATTGCCGAACTTGTCGTTGGGTGTGCTGTTTGAACAGCAGGCTGCCCGTTCACCAAACGCTATCGCTGTTAGCGAAGGCAGCAAAACGTTAACCTATGCCCAGTTGAACAGCGCGGCCAATCGCCTTGCACACCGGTTACGCGAACTCACCGGGGCGGAAGTGTTTTGCGCCGGGTTGCTCATGGCGCATTCGATCGATCAGGTCATTGCCACGTTGGCGGTGATCAAGGCAGGTGCGGCCTATCTGCCATTGCGCGCCAGTGATCCTCTGGAACGGCAGCAAATGATGCTGGATGACGCAGGTGCAGCGGTATTGATTACTGATGTCGATCACCACCTGCCAACGGCGCGCTTTGTGATACGTAATGTGGCCGATTCTGCTGGGAAACGCTGGCCAGAAATCAACCCGGCAACCAACGCCGGACCCTCCAGCCTTGCTTACATTATGTATACCTCTGGGTCAACCGGTAAACCTAAAGGCATTGCGGTAAACCAGGAAAGCGTTATAGCACTCGCCTGTGATCGCCGCTGGTTGCCAGAAGATCATCAGCGTGTGCTGCTGCATTCCTCCGCTGCGTTTGATGCCTCGACCTACGAGTTTTGGGTGCCGCTATTGTGCGGTGGGCAATTAGTGGTGGCGCCAAAGGGTGAGCTGGATATTGATGTGCTGGCGCAGACCATCGCCAATGAAAAAATAACCGCCCTGTGGCTAACGGCTGGCCTGTTCCGGCTGATGGCTGAAGACCACGCCTCTTCCCTGGCCAGTGTGCGCCTGTTACTCGCCGGTGGCGATGTATTGCCAAAATCCGCTATCGAAACCGTTATGCGGCGCTGCCCTGGACTGGTAATGATGAACGGCTACGGGCCAACCGAAACCACTACCTTTGCAACAACCTATGTTATGTATAGCGTACCGGATAGCGCTTCGGTGCCTATTGGTACGCCGTTGGACAATATGCAAGTGTATGTGCTTGATACCTACTTGCAACCCGTGCCTGTCGGCGTTTCTGGCGAGTTGTATATCGCCGGTACTGGGCTTGCGCACGGCTACCTTAACCAGCCTGGCCTGACGGCATCACACTTTATCGCCAATCCTTTCGGCAGCAGTGGCGATCGCATGTACCGTTCTGGCGACTGGGTTCGTTGGCGGCAGGAAGGGGTTCTGGAGTACCTAAACCGTGGCGATCAGCAGGTCAAAATACGCGGTTTCCGCATTGAGCTGGCAGAGATAGAGGCGACATTGCTGGAGCAGGAAGGCGTTGCCCAGGCGCTCGTGTGCATTTTCGAACCGCAAAAAGGAAATAAACAGCTGGCCGCGTATGTCATTGCCGAAGAAACCGGACAGTGTGAACCCACATTGCTGAGACAAACGTTGAGCGCCCGGTTGCCTGACTTTATGGTACCGGCAGTCGTGAGCGTAGTAGAGAGATTCCCGCTGACTGCCAACGGGAAAGTCGATATGCGCGTGTTACCTGTTCCAGAATTCAACATTGACCACGGGCGAACCGCACGCAATGAGCAGGAAAGCAAACTGTGCCACTTGTTTGCCGAGGTCCTCGGTTTGTCCCAGGTTGGCATCGACGATAATTTCTTCGATCTGGGTGGTCATTCCCTGTTGGCATCGCGTTTTGTCAGCCGTATCCGCAAAGTGCTAAAGGCGAACCCCAGTATCCGAGATCTGTTTGAAGCACCAACGGTAGCGCAGTTTGTGCAGCGCCTGGGGCAAGGGAGCACACTGCGCCCAGCGTTACAGGTGAAACCAAGGCCAGAACGCTTGCCGTTGTCTGCGGCCCAGCGCCGGCTATGGATGGTTGACCGCATTGAAGGGGGTCAATCCCTCTACAACATGCCGTTGACACTGGAGTTGCAGGGGGAATTGAGCGTTCCTGCCATGGCAGCAGCGTTGAATGATGTGGTGGCGCGCCATGAAAGCCTGCGTACACGCTTTCAGGAGCTGTCGGATGGTAACGTTTATCAACAGATTGCCTGCGGGGAAGACGCACGGTGCGAACTGACGCTGCACCGCGCCCTTGCTGAGAATTTAGATGAAGAGGTGCTGGCAGCATCAGAATATATCTTTGATTTAGCAAATGAAAACCCCTGCCGGGCCTGGCTGTTCCATGTTGAACCGAATCATCATGTGCTTTTATTTCTGATGCACCATATCGCCAGTGATGGGGCATCACTTGCTCCTCTACTGCGCGATCTAGCGCTGGCGTATCATGCTCGGTTGCAGGGTCAAGCGCCGAACTGGACGCCACTACAGGTGCAGTATGCCGATTACACCCTGTGGCAACACGAGCTGCTGGACGATCCCCGTGATACGGACAGCCTGCAAAGCCGCCAGTTGGCGTATTGGTGCGAAGTGCTGCATGGGCTGCCGGAAGAGTTGCAGTTGCCAACTGACAGGCCACGGCCACAAAGCTCAAGCTATCAAGGTGGGCAATGGCGTTTTGAGGTTGATCCAGAGGTCTATGCACGCTTGCTTGAGGTAGCAAGGCAGCAGAATGCGAGCCTGTTTATGGTGTTGCAGGCGGCCTTGGCGGTGTTGCTGAGCCGGTTAGGTGCTGGTCATGACATTCCACTGGGTGTGTCTATTGCTGGCCGTACCGATGAAGCGCTAGAACCTCTAATCGGCTTTTTCACCAATACATTGGTGTTGCGCACCGATGTTTCTGGGAATCCAACCTTTGATCAATTGCTGGCGCGCGTGCGCGATAGCGCATTGCAGGCGTATGAACATCAGGATCTGTCGTTTGAAAACTTGGTGGAAACGCTGAACCCAGAACGTTCCTTGGCGCGCCATCCGCTGTTCCAGGTAATGTTGGTATTGCAAAACAACGCCCGTGGCGAGGTCCATTTTGATGGACTGAACACCCGCGTTGGTACACCGCTGCTACCGGTGGCGAAGTTTGATTTGACCTTCAACTTTGAAGAAACGCCAACCTCATTAAACGGCATCGTTGAATATGCTACCGACTTGTTTGACGGCAAAACCGCTGAGCGCCTGGCGGGCTATTTTACTAATATTCTGGCGGCCATCAGTCGAAATACATGCTGCAATATCAATGAGCTGGAGATATTTAGCGCGTGTGAACGCCAGCAGATTGTCAACGAATGGAATAACACCGCCCGGCAATTGCCGGCCAAGACGTTTGCAGAACAATTCGAAACCCTTGCCAAAGCAACACCGGATGCGCCTGCCCTGCTGGGGGAAAGCGAACGGCTGACCTATAGCCAGTTGGATCAACGGGCTAACCGGTTGGCGAATCTGATGATGGAAAGGGGCGTTGGCACAGAAAACATCGTTGCTATCGCACTATCGCACTCGGTTAATCTGATTGTCGCGCTGATTGCTACGCTGAAAACTGGCGCTGCATATTTACCGCTTGATCCTGATTATCCTCAGGAACGCCTGAATTATATGTTGGAACACTCGCAGCCTGAGCTGGTCATCACGGATTCTGCGTTCGTGCAAAAACTGGGGGCGCAGTATTCCCGCTTGCAGATTGACCAACCGGCGCTGCATACGCAATTAGCCCGGCAGCAAGCAGAAAGCATCACTTTGCCAAGGAAGTTGAGCATCAATAATGCGGCCTACATTATCTATACCTCTGGTTCTACTGGTTTGCCGAAAGGTGTTCTGGTGACGCACCGGGGTATCAGCAACCTGGTTGCCAGCATGGTCGAACGATTACATGTCACGCCGCAAAGCCGCGTGTTGCAGTTTGCTTCACCGAGCTTCGATGCCTCGTTCTGGGATATCAGTATGGGGCTGTTAAGCGGTGCGGCGCTGGTCGTTGCAGGCCGTGATGCGTTATCACCGGGGGAGCCGCTGTATGAACTGATGCTGGCCCAGGGTGTGACACATGCCACGTTGCCACCGGTGGGATTGGCGGTTATGCCGCGTAAGCCATTGCCTGCGTTGGAAACGTTGGTGGTGGCGGGCGAAGCCTGCCAGCCGGAGCTGATCGACTATTGGGGCCAGGGGTGCCGGATGATCAATGCCTACGGGCCAAGTGAATCCACGGTCTGCGCCACCATGAGCCAACCGTTGGTGGCCGGAAAAGCGCCGCCTATCGGCACGCCGATCGTTAACATGCAGGTCTATGTCCTGGATGAGCGTTTGCAACCGGTCGCGCCAGGGGTAAAAGGCGAGCTGTATATCGCAGGTGAAAGCTTGGCCCGTGGCTACGTACGGCGCCCGGATTTAACGGCGGAACGCTTTGTGGCGAACCCGTTTGGCGCGGCAGGTAGCCGAATGTATCGCACCGGAGATGTTGCCTATTGGCAAACCAACGGTGAGCTAATGTTTACTGGGCGTGTGGATCATCAGGTCAAGATCAGGGGTTTCCGTATTGAACTGGGTGAAATTGAGTCCTTGCTGCTGAAGTATCCTCAACTGAGCCAGGCCACGGTGATCGTGCGTGAAGATAAGCCGGGGCTTTGCCAACTAGTTGCTTACGCTGTGGCGAATGAAGGGGATGTTAATACCGCAGAACTACGCGAATATCTGCGTAGCCACCTGCCGGAATATATGGTACCTGTGGCTATCGTCATGCTGCCGGCAATTCCGGTTACGCCGAATGGTAAAGTCGATCGACGCGCATTGCCGCAGCCTGATTTCCATCAGCCTCATCACCGTGGCCCGCGCAATACGCAAGAGCAACTGCTTTGCACGCTCTTTGCCGATTTATTGGGCCTGGAACAGATTGATATTGACAGTAGCTTCTTCGAAATGGGGGGCGATAGTATCACTGCGATACAGCTGGTCGCGCGTGCGCGCCAGGCTGGTTGGATATTCACACCACGCCAGGTCTTTGAGCACAAAACTGTTGCCTCCCTGGCCAGAAAAATGCAGGCGAACATTTCCACGGTTGCTGAAACGCGGGTTGGCGCGGTAGGTGAATTACCCGCTACGCCAATTATCCATTGGTTGATGGAAAACCCCGGCAACATCAACGGGTTCAGCCAGGCAACGTTGCTGCAAACGCCGGAACATCTGGATGAGAAACAACTCAGGCAGATTCTGACCCTGCTGTTAGAGCAGCACGATGCCTTGCGCCTGGTGGCGAATCGCTCCACAAGCGGTGATGTCCTGCTGACCATTCCGCCAATGACGGCAGACATCGTGGATGGCGCATTGAGCATTGTGGATTGCCAGGCGTTCACGCTGGTGGAACTACAACGCTGCATCAAGGCAGAAAGCCAACGCGCAAAACAGCGCCTCGATCCGGCGGCGGGCAAAATGCTACAGGCGGTTTGGTTCCGTGCATCTGCCGGACAGCCTGGCCGGCTAATGTTGGTGCTTCACCACTTGGTGGTGGACGGTGTCTCTTGGCGTATTTTAGCGCCGGATTTGCAAAACATCTGGGCAGCCCTGAGCGCGGGGAAAACGCCGGATACGTTGCCGGTGGGTACCTCTTTCCGTGCGTGGGCGTATCAATTGCAGCAAGAGGCCAATGCGCGGCGTAACGAACTGAATCACTGGCTAACGGTGCTGGAGAAGCCGGATACGTTGCTGACTTCCCGCCTGCTAGACGGGGCGCAAGACACCGTTGCGGGCAGCGATTCATTGCGGCTTGAGTTACCGGCGGCGTTTACCCAACCGTTGTTGGGGACGATACCGGCGCTCTTCCATGCCGGTATCAACGACGTGCTGCTCTGCGCCTTTGCTCTGGCCGTTAATGACTGGCGGAAAACTTCACAGACGGATGTCCTACTGGATCTTGAAGGGCACGGGCGTGAAGAACTTTCCGGTGCGGAGCTGTCACGTACCGTCGGCTGGTTCACCAGCATGTACCCTGTGCGGCTCGAACCGGGCGCTACGCAGATAGCAGATCCTTATTCATTAGGTCATGCGCTAAAACGCATCAAAGAGCAGCTACGTCAGGTGCCTGCGAACGGCCTTGGATATGGGTTGCTACGCTATCTGAATTCGCAAACACGGCAGATCTTGTCACAGCAGCAGCAGGCCCAGATTGGCTTCAACTATCTGGGCCGTATGGCTGTGGGCGGCGATCGCGACTGGCAGGTGGCTACAGAAGCAAATTTGCTGGATACAACGGCTGACGACAATTTTGCGCTCCCTCATGCGCTTTCACTCAATGCGTTGGTAGAAGAGCGATCGGAAGGGCCGGTTCTGGTTGCCAACTGGTCATGGGCGAGAGCGCTGCACACTGAAGAGCGCATTAGCGTGTTGGGTAACCATTGGTTCCGTTGGCTAAAAGCAATATCGCAGCTTTCTACGGTGCCTGACGCGGGGGGATTCACACCATCGGACATCACGATGCTATCGCTTAAACAGAATAGCTTGGAAAAACTTCAAGCCAAGTGGAAGAAGAAAAAATAAATATGGAAATTAAAGAGATACTACCGTTATCGCCATTACAGAAAGGTCTGTTGTTTCATATGTTGTACGATACCCAAGGCAGCGATGCGTATCAGGTGCAGCAGGTTTTCCAGCTTGCTGGCGTTTTAGATAGCCAAAAGCTGAAACAGGCCGTCACAACCTTACTACAACGTCACCCGCACCTGTGTGCGGGGTTTGAGTACGAAGACGTAGAAACGCCGGTGCAACTGATCTTGGCGGGGCTACCGTTGCCGTGGCGTGAGGTGGATGTGAGCCATCTACCACCAGAGCAGCAACAGCCAGCATTCGCAGCGCTGTTACAGACCGATTATGATGAGCGCTTTGATCCGCACGATCCACCGTTGCTGCGATTCACCCTGGTCAAACTGACGGCACAGCAGCATTATCTGGTCTTTACCAACCATCACCTGTTGCTGGATGGCTGGTCAATTCCTATCTTGCTGCAAGAGTTATGCACTCTGTATCTGGGTGATGTGCAAGGCAGCACCTTGCCGCCGATCACCCCTTATCGCAACTATCTGCAATGGATTGCGGCGCGTGATGTTGACGAAATGCGTGCCGTATGGCGCGAAACGCTCAGTGGCCTGGCGGTGCCAACTTGCCTGGCAAAAGGGCGCACCACGGAAAATCTGCAACCGAATCTGTTGCATAAGCATTTGGATGCGGCATACACCCAGAGACTGAACTTACGCGCTAAACAGCTTGGCGTGACGGTAAATACACTGATCCAGGCCGCATGGGGTGTGCTGCTGGGGGGGATGACGGGGTGCAGTGATGTGGTGTTCGGCGTCACGGTTTCTGGCCGATCAGGTGAATTGTCCGGCGTGGAAAGCATCGTTGGGTTGCTAATCAATACCGTGCCATTACGCCTGACGTTCAGTCTGGCGGAGACGTTTACTACGCTTTTACAACGCCTACAGTCAGAGCAAACCCGGCTGCTTGATTACCAATATCTTGACCTGACGACCATCCAGGCGGATGCCGGTTACGGCGAGCTGTTTGATACCTTGATGGTGTTCGAGAACTACCCGCTTATGGAAGGCAGTAGTGAGCAATCTGATACCGCGCTGAACATCTCGCTAACGGTGCACCATGGCGGGGATGCTTCACATTACCCGCTTGGGTTGGTGGCGGTTCCGGGTGAAATGCTAGCCCTGCGTTTCAGCTCATTGCCAGACCTGTTTGATGATCAAACGGTGGCAAATCTGGCCGAGCGCTTCATACTGATACTGCATGCCATCATTGACGATCCGCAGACGATTATTGGCAGCGTACCGTTGCTGCTGGCGCAAGAAGTTCAGGCCATGGTTCAACCTTACCCTGTGTTGGCATCATTGCCAGCCGATACGCTCCATGGAATGTTTGAAAAACGCGCGAGCGAAACGCCGGATGCGATTGCGCTGAGCCTGGGCAACGATCGCCTGAGCTATGGCGAACTTAATCAGCGGGCCAATCAGTTGGCTCGTTATCTGGTGAACCGCGGCATTGGCACTGAGGATGTCGTGGCATTGGCGTTGCCACGTTCGATGGAGACACTGATTGCGCTGTTAGCCGTATTAAAAGCTGGTGCTGCATATCTACCGCTGGATCTCCATAACCCTGCCGAACGGCTTGGTTTTATCGTGTCTGATGCCAAACCGACACTTATCATCACCAACGCAGAAAATGCCGGCACGTTAAACGGCTCCACGCCTGATTTGGTAGTTGATATGCCTGAATATCAGCAGCACCTGGCGCCGTTCAACAAACGGGATCTTCAACCCGATGAACTTTTACGGCCGGTTAGTACGGCAAGCCTGGCCTATATCATTTACACCTCTGGCTCTACGGGGAACCCGAAAGGGGTGCTGATCCCGCACGAAAACGTGTTACGGCTCTTTACAGCAACGCAATCGTGGTTCGATTTTGGCCGTAATGACGTTTGGACCCTGTTCCATTCGTATTCTTTTGATTTTTCAGTGTGGGAAATCTGGGGAGCATTGTTATATGGTGGCCGGCTGGTCATCGTACCGTTTATGGTGAGCCGTGATCCTCAAGCATTCCTCAAGCTACTGAGTGAAGAGAAAGTCACGGTATTAAACCAGACGCCCTCTGCCTTCTATCAATTGATAGAAACGGATCAAAACGATCGCGAGAAGAAATATCCACTGGCGCTGCGCAAAGTGGTATTCGGTGGGGAAGCTCTGGATCTTAGCCAGCTTGAACGTTGGTACCAACGCCACGATTCGGCAGCGCCTGAATTAATCAACATGTATGGCATTACCGAAACCACCGTGCACGTCAGCTATCAGGCGCTGACCCCGGCAATGATGCGCAGCCAATCCGGCAGCCCGATTGGCGTTGGGATCACCGATCTGCGTATCTATGTGTTGGACGACGCTTTACGCCACGTTCCTACAGGTGTTGAAGGGGAAATGTACATTGCTGGCGCCGGGCTGGCGCGCGGCTACTTGAACCGCGCGGGGTTAAGCGCCGAGCGCTTTGTTGCCGACCCGTATGGTGAACCGGGTTCCCGTATGTACCGTTCGGGCGATTTGGCCTTCAGATCGCCCGAAGGCGGGCTGATTTATATAGGCCGAGCCGATCAGCAGGTGAAACTACGTGGTTTCCGCATTGAGTTGGGGGAAATTGAAGCGGCTCTGGCGGATAACCCGCAAGTCACCCAAGCCGTGGTGCTGATGCGTAAAGATCAGCCTGGCAATCCACAATTGGTGGGGTATATCACCAGCGACAGTGACGTCGCTATTGACACGGTGGCACTGCACCACCGCGTGGCGGCAAAACTCCCTGACTATATGGTGCCTGCGGCCATTCTTCAGATTGAGCGTTTCCCTTTGACGGTCAATGGGAAACTGGATAGACGCGCATTACCGGCTCCAGACTTCAACCATAGCGGCAGACGGCGCCAGCCGCGCACGGCACAGGAAGAAATTCTGGCAGGGTTGTTTGCTGAGGTGCTGGGGCTGGAAACGGTAGGCATGGACGACAACTTCTTTGCGTTGGGCGGCCACTCGCTGTTAGTGATGCGCCTGATTAGCCGCGTATCCAGCGCATTAGCCATTGAGTTGCCGATCCGCACACTGTTTGATTACCCAACCGTGGCGCAGTTTGCCGAGCAGTTGGCGACAAAGGGCGCTCAACGCCGTGAAAAGCTCACGCGCCAGGCTCGTGAGGAATATTTACCCCTTTCCTTTGCCCAGCAGAGAATGTGGCTGTTAGATAACATTGGCAACGATCATGCCGCGTATAATATGCCGCTTGCTCTGAAGCTGAATGGGTCGCTCAATGATGAAGCATTGCGCCAGGCATTGGGCGATCTGGTACAGCGCCATGAGGTTCTGCGCACGCTATATCCTCTGCATCTTGATCAGCCTTATCAGCATATTCTTGCGCTTGATAGCGTGGCACCGTCTTTGATCATCGGCAATGTGACGCCGGAGGAGCTGTCGGAAAGCATCGACAAGGCTGCCGCTTGGCAGTTCGATCTGGCAAATGATTTGCCGCTGTGTGGGTGGCTGTTCCACTTACCGGACCAGAACGAACATGTGCTGCTGCTGGTCATTCACCACATTGCCTGTGACGGTGGTTCGTTAGGGCCAATGCTGCACGATCTGTCTTTGGCCTATCAGGTGCGCTGCGAGGGCCAGGAAGCGAAGTGGGCACCACTAACCGTGCAATACGCCGACTACGCGCTATGGCAGCGTCAACTATTGGGGGATGTGCAGGATGCCTCCACACGCGGCGCACAGCAAATCGAATTCTGGCGTAGCGCGCTGGCAGGATCGCCCCAGGAAACTTATCTACCTACCGATCGCCCGCGTCCATCTGTACTGAGCCAACAAGGCGCCCGGGTCAGCTATGCGATTGACCAGGCGCTTTATGGCCGCCTGAAAAAACTGGCGCGTGATGAGGGCGTAACGCCATTTATGTTGCTGCAAACCGGGGTTGCCGTCATGCTTAGTCGGATGGGGGCTGGCGATGATATTACGTTGGGCACAGGCGTTGCTGGGCGAGCCGACGAGGCCATGACCAATTTGATTGGTTTCTTTGTCAATACGCTGGTGCTGAGAGTAAATTGCGCGGGTAACCCTGAATTTAATCAGTTGCTTGCCAGCGTGCGTGAGTTCATGCTTTCTGCCTATGCAAATCAGGATGTGCCTTTTGATTGGGTGGTAGAAGCGCTTAATCCTGAGCGTTCTGCCTCACGGCATCCGCTGTTCCAGGTAATGTTGGTATTGCAAAATAACGGCGACAACACCCAACAATTTGCCAATTTGCAGGCAAAGCCGCAGCCGGTTGGTTTTGCCCCTGCCAAATTCGATCTGACGTTCAATTTTGATGAAGTCTATAGCGATGATGGCGAGGTGTGTGCACTCAATGCCCAGATTGAGTATGCCGTCGATCTGTTTGATCGCGATACGGTGACGGCGCTCGCGCAATACCTTGTTCGATTGCTGTCGTTCATTGCAGAAGAACCAGACACACCAGTGGCGAACATTCCACTGTTAACTGCCGAGCAGCAATGCAAAATGATAACCGAGTGGAATGCCACGGAACAGAAAGTGCCGATGGTGTCGCTGGCCTGCCTGTTTGAAAAACAGGTGGCGGTGGTACCAGAACACATTGCTCTGAGTTGTGGCGATGAGCAGCTTACCTATGCACAACTGAACGCGCGCGCAAATGATTTGGCACAACGTCTGCGACAGCTTGGGGTGAAAGCGGAACATGGTGTTGCATTGCTGATGGAGCGTTCGCTGTCGCTCGCGATCGCCATATTGGCGGTAATTAAGGCCGGAGGGTTCTATGTGCCGCTGCGTACCAGCGATCCCTTGGAACGCTGGCAGCATATAGTGGATGAAGTTGGGATACAGGTTGCGTTGGTGGATGATACACATAGCCACGTGGTTTTGCCGGCCAGTTTACAGGTGGAAACCGTAGTCAACGCCAGTACCCAGCACAATGTTGCGTGGGTCAGCGAGCCGGTAAGCGCCCAGAATCTGGCCTACGTGATGTTTACTTCAGGTTCCACTGGGCAGCCCAAAGGGATCGCCACTACGCAAGATAACGTCATTACCCTGACTCTCGATCGGCGCTGGCGCAGCGAGCATCACCAGCGTGTTCTGTTGCATTCCCCCTACGCATTTGATGCCTCAACCTATGAGCTGTGGGCCACTCTGCTTAACGGCCATCAGGCCGTTATCGTACCGGGCAACGATCTCGATCTGGATCTGTTGACATCGACCATCGTTGAACAACAGGTAACCGCCGCATTTCTGACATCAGGGTTATTCAGGCTGATTGCGGAAGAACATCCGCAATGCCTGGGTTCTTTGCAGAAGGTATTCACCGGTGGTGAAAAGATATCCGCCAGCGCGGTGCAGGCGGTGCGGGAACATTGGCCCAATCTTGAATTGATGAATATCTATGGCCCAACGGAAACCACCACCTACGCCACGGATTACCCCATCGCCAAAACAGATGCCCCTTATCTGGACGTCCCTATTGGTGCCGCGTTGGATAACACCAGCCTCTATGTATTAGATGAATTTTTACAGCCGGTGCCAGTTGGCGCGCCAGGGGAACTATACATTGCTGGCCGCGGCTTGGCGCGTGGCTATCTTAAGCGTCCGGGGCAAAGTGCGGCACACTTTATCGCCGATCCTTTCGGGCCTGCGGGCAGCCGCATGTACCGCACCGGAGACGTGGTGAAATGGCGGCGTGATGGCGTGCTCAACTTTGTTGGCCGCAGCGATCAGCAGGTGAAAATTCGCGGTTTCCGGATTGAACCGGGGGAAATCGAAGTCGTGCTGAAGCAGCACTCCGCCGTGCAGCAAGCGGCGGTCATTCCGCGCGAGGATCATTCGGGCAATAAACAATTAGTTGCCTATGTGGTGCCCTTTGCAAGCCACGAAGATCTACCGGTGTTGTTGCAACAGCATGCGCGTGAGCATTTACCTGATTTTATGGTGCCTGCTGTGGTCATGCTGCTGGCAGAACTGCCATTAAACGCCAACGGCAAGTTGGATGTTGCCGCGTTGCCACACCCAAACTTCGGTTTGCGGCAAGGCCGCCAACCACAGACTGAAAGCGAGAAATGGCTTTACGCGCAGTTCTGTGAGCTATTGAGTATTGAACACATCAGCATTGATGACAACTTCTTCGCACTGGGAGGGCATTCACTGCTGGCGGCACGGTTGATTGCGCGTATCGAAAAAGAATTGGATGAGAAGCTGACTATTCGTGACCTGTTTGAATCGCCCACCGTTGTACTGCTGGCGAGGCGTCTTGAAAGCAACCCGCGTGGCAATATTCTGGACATCATGCTGCCATTGCAACCGGCTGGCGAAAAAACGCCGCTGTTCTGTTTACACCCTGGGGGAGGATTGAGTTGGTCTTATGCGGGGCTGATCCCGTATCTGGGCGAGCAGCAGCCTCTTTATGGCATTCAGGCACGCAGGTTGAGCACCGGCCTTGTACCACCATCGATTTATGACATGGCGAAAAATTATCTGGCAGAGATTTATAAGATCCAGCCAGAGGGGCCTTATTCATTGCTGGGCTGGTCTTTCGGTTGCCATCTCGCGCATGAAATAGCCACCTTGCTGCAAAAGGATAATAAAGCGGTCAATGTCCTGATCTTTATGGATGGTTATCCGTTGTGGAAGACTTACAGAGACATGGTACGCACCGATCGGGAAAGCCTGCGTGCAATGTTTGAGGCATTTACCGGTTCGGCACCGGAAAACGAGCAGCAGCTAAGCGTGGCTGGCTTGAAAAAACGGTTGTCTGAGATCGAGCATCCATTAGCAAGCCTCGATCAGAATATTTTCGAACGTATTCTTGCCGAATTCCGAGATGCACCGCATTTGCTCAGTGAGTTTTCACCTAGCCGGTTTCAAGGTGACCTCGTATTCTTTAGGGCACTACAAGGCCATAGCGAAGCCGATAATGTTAATTACGATCCGCACTTATGGGGGGAGTATGTTGAAGGAAACATCGTCTTGCATGATATTAATTGTTCCCACGATAGTATGTTAGGTGAAGGTCCGCTTAAAGAGATTGGGCCAATACTTCAACAACGATTCGGCATTCTTACAGACAGCAGCATTGAGTAAGGTTTTCCGACAAAGAGTAACATTACATATAACTCTGTAGACAATACTATATTGCCATTATGTTAAAGGTGTATGAAGAGTTGAAAGCCTGTTAAATCAGGCTTTCAAATTTCAGAGAAAACTACTGATATTTTTCCGGTGATACAAAACCTACGCAGATTGGTATTGGTTTCGTTTCAGGTTCAGGCTGGAAAAGAAACTCCTCAGTGCTGTTTATTTCCAGTTTGGGCCAGTCTTGTAAAACGTCGTGAAAATCTTCCTGTTCACAGGTTTTACCCTTTCCTCCGATCAAAATAGCGCCGTCACGTACAATATCGCTTGCTTTAACATGGCGGTTATAGACATTTGGCGCTTGCCCTTCCAACGTCCAAGGTTGGATCGTATCTGGTTGACTTGGTGCGTAGAAAGTTAGCCACTGATGTAAGTATTCGCCCCCGACATAATGCAATGGTGTTGAATAGAGCTGATGCCAGCGTTGATCCAACTGCCAGGAAAAATCTTTGATACCTTTAAATTCATGGCCGGCGCCACGGACATTAGCGGCCATAACAAAAACATATCCCATCAAAACCAATACTGCGGTGACTGCCAGCCCGCGCAGGGTGTTGAGTAATGATTTTTGTGGAAAACGGGTGATAGAACCGACTAACAGCGCTGATGAAACAGACATAAAGGGATGCAACCATTCAGTCATTCTTCCGCCCTTATTGAATGAGAACCAGCAATAGATAATCAGTAATGGCAACAGAATAACCATGTTTGCCAGTCGGCCCGCTTGCTCTTTTGGCCAGCCAATACGGCCTCCAAGAGTGTAGATAATGATGCCAACAATAATCAGTGGATAAAACACGGATAATAACGATCTGGTCGTATGCAGATTAAAACCGCGATTAATCTGTGAATCTACCCATTTGAAAGCAGCAAAATCATTGTTCCACAGCCACCAAACATTAGGCAGTACCAGCATAAACCAGATAGCCAGGGCGATATAGAGAGCTGGTTGGCGGTAACACTGACGAACTCTGGGTACAAACAGTGTCAATAGAAAAACCGAACCGACTAGTGCCAGAGAGGAATATTTTCCCATCGTTGCCAGCCCGGAACTAAGTGCAAATGCTATCCACCAGCGTGGATTGTCATATACCGCTCGCAGAAAGAACAGCATAGTCCACGACCATAGCATAATCAGTAGATAATTATCGTTGTAAGGAATAATATCAAAGTTGATAATACCGGACAGGTTCAATGTCAGCATGGCGAGCCATGCCAGCTCTTTTTTCCCTGTCAGCCGGAACGCCAGATGCCATACACCCAGCATGCCAATAGCGATGGCGATAAAGTGTATGAGGTACCAGTAAAGACTTAATGAAATACCGCTTATATGGATAGCCGGCAGCATCATTGCGCCCACCAGCCACGGATTTTTAGGTGAGCCCCATTCTCCATTTTTACCCCAGTTCAATGCTTCGACGGCATCATAGGGGACAGTTGGATCAAATGAATAACCTACTATAATCCATAACAAAGCATAACTAATTACCCATAAATAGACGGGCTTGTAGGAAGACGTATCAGAAAAAAGCATATCAATTCATCACTTATTGAAAGCCAAGATTAATAGAATATTCGCTGATGGTTAAACCAATCATGAATAATAAAGGACTTTGGCTAGATTTTTAAGAGAAAGAATTGTTTGTGGCGCTTTTCTATACGTGTGGTTTCTGCTAGATTCCGCCGCAGCAATACCCTGATAAACCAAACTGAGTAATGGGCTATGAACCAGTTAAAGAAAAAAGCACCGGCGAAAGCATCTGCTGGTAAACAGAAAAGAAAAAGCCGCGAAGAATTGAATGCGGAAGGGCGTGAGCGTAAACGCCAGAAAAAGCACAGTGGTAATCCGGCAGGTAGCCGTCATAAGGAGCAAAGCAGCGACAAACATCAAGCAGGCAGGAAGCCGCATGATCCACGTCTTGGCAGTAAAGTGCCTGTTCCACTGATTGTCGGAGAGACACCGATGAAACCCGTGGCGGCTAAAGCAAAAGCTGAGACAAAACCACGTCTGTCGCCACAGGAAGAGCTGGCAATGCTGGAAAACGATGATCGTTTGGATGCATTGTTGGAGCGTCTGGAAAATGGCGAAAAACTGTCTGAAGAAGATAATGTTTATGTTGACGCCACACTGGATCGCATTGATACCCTGATGGAAGAGTTGGGGATTGAGCTAGGTGAGGAAGAAGGCGGAGAAGAGAAGCCAGATGACATTATGCAACTGCTGAAAGGCAATTAATTTAATCCTCCATGGTTAAAGGCGGATTAATCCTAATAACCACACTGTTAGTATGTTATTTGTTGTGGTTATTGGGTAAACTATGGCGATTGTCGCGGCGTAAAACCCGGCTGCGCAGAGTCACCACCGCGCAACATATCAAACATCTGCAAGCATTGCGCTTTGGTAGACAGAAACATCGGAAGGAATAAGAATGTCTGAGCAAGCTATAGTTTGGGATCTGCCTTTGATCCAGAAATACAACTACTCCGGCCCCCGTTATACTTCATACCCTACGGCGTTGGAATTCAATCAACAGTATGATAATGCAGCATTTATGCAGGCAGCTGCCCGTTATCCTGAACGACCGCTTTCTCTCTACGTCCATATCCCGTTTTGCCATAAACTCTGTTATTTCTGTGGTTGCAACAAACAGGTGACTCGCCAGAAGCATAAAGTAGATGAATATCTGCAACGGCTTGAACGTGAAATCCGTGAGCGTTCGAAACTGTTTTCTGGCCGTAACGTCAGCCAGATGCATTGGGGTGGCGGTACGCCAACCTATCTTGATAAAAACCAAATCAGTAAATTGATGGGAATGTTGCATAACCATTTTAATTTTTTGTCGGATGCTGAAATTTCTATTGAAATCGATCCGCGTGAAATTGAACTGGATGTGATTAATCACCTGCGCAGTGAAGGTTTTAACCGTCTGAGCATGGGTGTACAGGATTTTAATAAAGAAGTACAACGTCTGGTTAATCGAGAACAGGATGAAGATTTTATCTTTGCTCTGGTAACACGAGCCCGTGAAACCGGTTTCAACTCTACCAGTATTGACCTGATTTATGGCTTGCCGAAACAGACACCTGAAAGTTTTGCTTTCACTTTGAAACGAGTATTAGCGTTATCACCGGACAGAATGAGTGTTTTCAATTATGCTCATTTGCCAAATCTGTTTGCCGCCCAACGTAAAATTAAAGAGCATGATTTACCAAGCGCCGAACAAAAATTAGATATTTTGCAGGAAACCATCGCAACACTGACGGGAAATGGTTACCAGTTTATTGGCATGGACCATTTTGCACGCCCAGATGATGAACTGGCGGTAGCTCAGAGGGGAGGGAGGTTGCACCGCAATTTTCAGGGTTATACCACTCAGGAAACGTGTGACCTGCTGGGAATGGGCGTTTCTGCTATCAGCATGTTGGGCGATAGCTATTCTCAGAACCAGAAAGAGTTAAAAACCTACTATGCGCAGGTTGAAAAACAGGGGCATGCCCTGTGGCGTGGTTTAACCCTGTCTCAGGATGATTGTATCCGTCGTGATGTGATTAAAGCGCTGATCTGTAATTTCCGGCTAAATTTTGCTGATATTGAGCAACAATATAATCTGAGTTTTACCAAGTATTTCGCGGAAGATTTGCAATTATTGGCACCATTAGTTGCAGATGGGCTGGTGGAAGTGGATGAAAAACAGATCCGGGTGACATCACGGGGCCGGTTGCTTATTCGTAACATCTGCATGTGCTTTGATATTTACCTGCGTCAGCAGGTCCGCCAGCGACAATTTTCGAGAGTGATTTGATTATTCAACTAAATAGGGCTGGGTGATTGTCCTTGCCCTTATATCTTAAAAATATCAATATCACTTGGCAGGTTTTGGACAATCTTCTAACCATTTAAACGAATTTAGTGTTATTTCTAACTCTTTTGATAGCCATTGAGAGATCAATTCGATATTGCTTTATGCCATGTTTTTACTCTGCTGATGTTTTGATACTTTTCAGTAAATTATACTGGGGATATTTATGGCAAAAATTATATTATCTCTTACAGTTAGTACAGACGATTTGATCAAAAGTATAAGTGGATATAGTTATGGCATTGTCAGATACGAAAAAGATTATCCTCTGGCTATTTAAGTAAAATAACTTTTCAAAATAATATACAGGAGCCACCTATGATTGATTTACGTAGTGATACTGTTACCCAACCCTGCGAGGCTATGCGTAAGGCCATGGCATTAGCGGAGGTGGGCGATGATGTTTATGGTGATGATCCTAATGTTAACCAGCTTGAACACGAAGGCGCTGTACTGGCTGGTAAGGAAGCTGCGCTGTTTCTGCCTACTGGTACTCAAGCTAATTTAGTGGCGTTGCTCACCCATTGCCAGCGAGGTGATGAATATATTGTGGGTCAGAAAGCGCATAACTACCTGTATGAAGCGGGTGGTGCTGCCGTATTGGGCGGTATACAGCCGCAACCGATTGATATGGCGGCTGATGGAACATTGCCTCTGGATGTTGTCGCCAGTGTTATCAAGCCAGACGACGTTCATTTCGCCCGGACCCGCTTACTCAGCATAGAAAATACATTCGATGGTAAGGTACTACCACTTGCATATTTGCAGCAGGCCAGAGTTTTTACGCAGGAGAAAGGCTTGGCATTGCACGTTGATGGGGCACGTATTCTCAATGCGGCTGTGGCGTTAGATGTGCCACTGAGTACTCTCTCTCAGTATTGCGACACTCTGACCATCTGTCTGTCCAAGGGGTTGGGAGCGCCAGTGGGTTCTTTATTGTGTGGTGATGCAGAATACATCAGGCAGGCACGGCGTTGGCGTAAAATGACTGGGGGTGGAATGCGTCAGACGGGAATATTAGCTGCCGCAGCGCGTTATGCATTGCAGCATAATGTTCAACGGTTACGCGAAGACCATGATAATGCTCAGTGGCTTGCTGAACAATTGAGTGCGCTGGGTGTGGAAGTTTTGGCGCCTGGGGCACAGACTAATATGGTATTTTTACGCATACCAGCGCATGAAGCCGCGCAGTTGGGACCTTGGATGAAAGAACGAGGTGTGATTCTGAGTGTAGATTCTGTCACCCGTTTAGTGACACACCTTAATGTTTCCCGTGCTGATCTTGAGCGACTGATTACGTTATGGCGTGAGTTTCTTACTGTTGTTGAATCTGATAAGCGTGAGAATGTGACTGAAACTCGTGCTATTTATGGTTAAGATTCTGGTTATAAGCAGTTAAGTAAAGTCAGCTCTGAGGCACGTAGATTCAAATGGTTTTTTGGGGGAAGGAGTAGGTAATTAACACTGCTGCTACGTTTAGCAAAAAGCCTACTGAACTGCGTGCCTTGAGTGTTTCATAGTCCTGATAGGGCGGGCGCTTAATAAGTTTATTAGCGCTTATCAACGGGGGCAGAGCGGGATTCTACTTTGTTTTCCCTGCCATATTTAATTTATTTATCAGCGGTTTTAAGCTCCATTTATTCTATATTGATTTAAACCTGCTATAACCATTTAAAAATGTGAATATAGAGATTAAAGCTTTTATATAATAGGAAGATTTAACTCAATAAACGTGCTTTTCAGAAAGATAGTGAATTGTGTTTTAAACATTAATAGAAAGTTAAAAAGATGGCTGAGATTTACTACAGGCTATAATCTGACCATGGTATAAATATACTGCGGGCAGATTGCAGTGTTTCTGAATTATGTAAGGAGCTTGGGATAAGTCGGCAAAAATTATATAAGTATGTGGAGCTTGATGGGGATCTTCGAGCTCATGGAAAACGAGTATTAGAATCTTAGCTCCAGATTTGAACCATATCGGGCGATGGGCAAAAAATAAAAATTCCTTTCTAATGTTTCTGTTGAACAACTCCATTATCAATACTCATATTACACGTTGATTGTAATACATATTATACAACTGTAACTATTTTATAATTATCTAGTTATCAATAGAAACAGTTAAGATCATAAACAAGAACAGGGATTATAGATTCTTATCTAATAATAACTGTCTCTGATACACACAATTTTTTTACTTATAAAAAGAGAAAGATTTTATTTTTAATAATCACCCAGGCAGTGTCATTAATCATGGTAACGGTTGGACAACAACGACAACCCCAGTTTTTCCCGGCGTCTCAGGAGGCGGGCACACTATTTACCATTATACCGGTATCTATAATACCAATAAGCCAACGCAACCATCCACTTATAATTGGACTCCACCTGTGAATAGGCCATGGACATAGCCGGAAACTCAATATAAAAACGTACAACATTATGTTGAAGAAAATAGTCTCAACGGGGTTGTCAAAAAATTAAATGAAATTTCAGCCGAATTGGAAAAATCAAAAAATAATGTCTTTTATGATTTTGAAAATGATATTAAGGCAGCAGATGGATTATTGGTCATATTGAGTGATGAAGTAATAAAAAATCAATTGGGTTCAGAGAGTGCTATTGACGCCTTAAAAAATAGGGTTGCCGATTTTAAGTCATTAATTGAGCAAAAGAACAATCTGCAAAAATACATTGAAAATCAAGAAGTTTATAGACAAGAAAAAATAAGAGACTTGGCTATTAATCGGATATCTGTTTTTGGACGTAATATGGGAAACTTTCTAAGATTTGCAAAAAATGATGAAAGATATATGTTTACGTATGGATTCATCGAAAGTGCAAAAGCAGTACTTGGACGTCACGGAGATTGGGTGGGGGTTTGGAATGAATATATTATTACGCCAGCGATGGAGTTATACAATGCAACTCTATATTAAATAAAATCACCCCGGCGAAAGACGATATTAAGTCCAAGACTGAAAAATTATTGGCAGCACTGAATGAAACGCGAAAAAATGATGAAATGTATACCGGAAAAAGCAAATGGCTCCCGGCGGCAATAGCCGGATGAGGGGGATAGACGGCGGTCAGGTAAATTAAAAGAAAACTCGTGACCCTTGTTAAAGGGGTGCTACGTTGACTCATGTATCAGTCCTTATTTTATTGCAATGGAAATTTTTTATTTCAATGGGTTATGGTCTTGCATCGTTACAAAGTCAGTGATGCAGACCAGTAAACCACCCAGTGATCCGGTTTCAGGTGGTCAGGGTGAGTGAGTGGTTTGCCAACAGTTATCGACTGATTGAACCTGTGATGAGTTAGTGAGAGGCCAAGTGCGGTGCCGGTGACATTACCGCCATCAATTTGTCCTGCTTTTCCTCGTAACCAACCCGTATCCAGCGCACCGGTTAAGGTGAGTTCACCCAGTACAGGAAGCTCTGAAATTCGCCAGTTCAGCTCATTGCGCCAATATCCGCCGCGGTTGCCGGTGAGATATTGCTCTTTAAATCCCCTGACGGAATATTGACCTCCCAGCGAGAGGCGTTCGCTGGCGTAAAGGTTGTCCGGCGTGGTCTGGCCGTAAATGGATGAGAGGTAATAAATGGAATCTGTAACCGGCATAAAATAGCTGGCGCTCAGGCTAAATTTACGGAATTGACTCCGTGGTGCATCCGGGAAATAGGGATCATCTTTTGTCGCACCGAACACCGGTAAACCGTGGCTTATTGCAGGGTTAAACGTGATATAGCCACCTGCCAGTATTGAACTGTAGTTAATGCCAAGGTTGATAGAGCTTAACGTCGGGCTGCTGATGGATAATTTCTCTCCTGCCAGCAAATTGGTCGTCTGGCGGCGCGTCAATCCCATATCCAGCGCCAGCTTCTGTTCGCCATCACGGTATAACGCCCGGTTTATTGCCAGCCGGTGAGTCTGGTTGTCGCCTTCGTAGCGATAAGTTGGTGAGTCAACAAGGATATTCTGGAAAGAATCATTCCACGCATACTGATAACTGAACAACCAGTAGCCATAAGGGATCGTTACATTAGAAGTGAAGCTTCGGTTTTGGTGGCTATTGCGGAAATCACTGTTATGGCTGGCAGATAATGACCACTGATCAGCAAGATGTAATGGATTGTCCAGGTTCACACTGGCATTGATTTGCCCGGTGCCAGTGCTTTTCTGACCACTGTTATCAGCACTTAAATTGGCACTGATCGGTAAACGCGTCGAGGTTCGTTTTAAGATAACCGCAGAATAGCCGGGTTGTTTTCCTGGCTGAATATCAATGGCTACCTGTTGGGAAGGAAGGCGGTTCAGGCGTTCCATGCCTTGTTCAATATCCCGCAGATTGAGTGTTTTTCCAATCATGCCCGGAAAGGCCATTTTGAGTGAGTGTGGTGTTTCATCGTCAAGGCTGATTGACTCAATTTTGCCTTCATTCACGGTAAGAATAAGGGTGCCGGAGGATAAATCCTGCGCTTTGAGGTCGGCACGGGATGTGACATAGCCTCGTTCGATGTAGGCATTCGATACTTTACGCACCAGCTCGTTAATATCCTGCAAAGTTAAACAATGAGATAAGTAAGGGTGAATCAAGTTCTGTTTGACTGACCTTGACAGGCTTTCTGCGCCTTTAAACTCAATCCGGTGGATGGTATGGCAAACAGATCCTGGTGCACCGGGTGTTAGCTCGGGTGGTGGAGATAAGGTGATATTGTTGTGCAGCGCTTCCCGTTGCTGTTGGGCTTGCTGCAACAAGGCTTTTTGTTGTTGCGTGATCGTTTCTTGATCCGCCGGGCTGACAGGGATTGAAGCCTGTGCCAGTGCGGAGATTGCTAGCAGAATAAGCCCTGTCAGGCTTCGGTGATGAATGGATAATTTTCTCATAGATAATAGTTAATAATTTGATAGTAACATTATTAAACTATTCTAATGTAGCATTAATTGATTGTCTGAATGAATGGTATGAAATGTGATCAATATCTGGTTCTTTAATCCTGACAATGGGCAATGAGATATATTAAATGCTGGAAATGCTCTATTTTTACTTTTAATTCAGTATCAATTCTTTAAGTTTCTTGATGGTATGACATCCCCAATCCAGCAGGTGTGCGATATCCTGCTGACTATTCTCCAACGCATTTGTTGCCCGGTGAGCGAGTAGCGGCGTCAGTTTTCAAGTGTGATTTGATTGTTTAGTGGTGTTTTTAAATAGACTGACTAAAAGTCTGCAAAATTTTACGGGCTTTTAATTGTTCAAGGCACAGATTTAAATAAAGAGTTTTTAAATATTTAAAAAGAGATTTATTTTACATTTAGGATATCTTTTTTTATGTTTTTTATCTTGGTTTCATTAAAATAGGCTCGTCATGTGATTTTATATTTTCATTTAACTCCATTTACCCATGTTAATTTAAATGAATAGGTAAATTCATTTAATAATTACTTATTACATCAATAATGGTGAAAAGTCCGGATAATTAATTGTCCAGAAAGGTTATAATGATTAAACGGATATTTAAACGTTTAATCACATTAAAGATATAAAAAATGAATTATTTAAATGAAATCGTATAGAAGCAATGCTATTGGACAGGATAGAATGTGTAAAACAAGGTTAAATGGGCGATTTAAGAGACTATGATTAAAATCATGTATTTGCGGATTTTGTTACTCATTTTTTCATGTTAGATTATTTAACTGGTTTGTAAAAAAGTTTATTTCCAGGTTAAAAACGTTATTAAAGTCGGTTCATTTCTTAAAATATATTATCTGATTAGCCTATTCAATATTCTTATTCGCCCTTTTTTTACCGGATATATAAGCATTAATAAAACCAGTTATTTTTCTCATTTTTTACTGATAGCTTTATAATTAGCAAGTTTTAAACTGTTATTAAAAACCGTTTTTTAACCTCTGGTTTTAATCGGAATAATAAGGTTTTAACTGTTGATTCACTCTGTTTGATTCAGCCTTTTAAAATCGGATTATACGGTTGATGCCATGATTGTTCAGGTTCATAATTGGGAAAATTTTACACCGATTTACAAGATGGTACGTAATGAGTCAAGATGCATACGAAGCTATTCAGGAAAAGCGCCTAAAGCCTTGGGCAGGTGAAGAAGAAGTTCGATACATTTGGATGAAGGCGATAGAAGACGCTACTGGTCTTCATTTGAATGCTGAACGAGGACGTAAAGACTCAAGCTATAATCACGTAATCATTGAATTCAAAGCTCCAGGTTTGTTTCGTGGCAAGAAGGATAGCCCTGGCTTTAAAAATGCCACAGAAGAACGGCTTCTGCCATATATACAGCGCGAGTCAGAGAAAACAGGAATTCCCGAATCTGACTTTATTGGGATAGCGATTGATGGTGAGCACATTTGTTTTTCTCAGGTCCGTGGCGATCAGATTCATACTCAGCACTTAATTCCCTTTTCAACCTACGCGGTCGATTTGGTGATCGACGCTTTTATCTCTGATACGCGAAAAGCTTTAACAACTGAGAACCTATTGGCCGATTTTGGGCATGGGTCAGCAAATGCTCGTGAATTTATGCAAGCGATGTCTGATGGCCTGTTTCACTACTTAAAACAGCAAGGTAATAACAAAATTAAAATGCTTTTTGAGGAGTGGAGAACGCTGTACGGCCAAGTTGCTGATATGTCGGTTTTACAGACAGAAGCTATTAACAAAGAGATTGCATTTAGCTGGAATGGTTTTCGGGAAGATTCTACGTCGGCACGGCTATTTGTCATTCATACTTATAATTCGATTCTCATTAAACTGTTAGCTGCTGAAATTGTGTCGGCACACGGATTAACATCATCGACTCAACCGGCTCAGAGTATGTCAGCACAAAAAGATGATGATGAGTTGGTTAATTATTTGGACGACGCTATCGAGAAATCGGCCATTTTCAGGGAAGCGGGGATTAACGGTTTTGTCGAAGAGGTTATTTTTAGTTGGTATCTTGACCTTGCCAGAAATAAGGTTGTTCCGGCGTTACTACCCTCCTTGCGGCGGTTGCTCTCGGTGCTGTCTCTATACCGGCTTGATCATTTATCCAGGACAAGGGATGTTTTGCGAGATCTATACCAAGGCCTTGTCCCAGGTAAACTCAGGCAGAGCCTTGGCGAATTCTACACTCCAGACTGGTTGGTTGATTTCACGCTTCAGAGAGCCGCTAACGACACACTATTAGAGAAGCGTGTGTTAGATCCTACCTGTGGCTCTGGGGCATTCTTGTTGGCGGTGATCCGTAAAAAGCGTAAGCTGGCGGCCCTGCAAGGGTGGAGTGTGCCTAAAGTTATCAAAAACCTATGTGATAGTGTATGGGGTTTTGATTTGAATCCGCTCGCTGTTCAGACTGCTCGTGTAAATTTCCTCATGGAAATTGCAGACCTGCTCGCTGCATGTCCAGGAATAGATATTGAGGTTCCCGTACTAATGGCGGATGCCATTTATTCACCTGCTGAGATCCCCTCCGGAGAAAATAGAATTGTTGAATACAATATCGGAAGTCAGGTAGCTAAACTGAATATTCGCTTGCCTGCTGAGTTGGCCTTAAACAGGGAACGCCTCGATTTTGTGTTTGAACGAATGGGTAAAGATGTTGAGCAGGGGTTAGAGTTCGCCAAATCCAGCCAAAAACTGACAGCAGCAGGTATCGTCACTCAGGAAGAGTTATCGGACTGGGACAAACCACTCCGACACACTTATGAGCAAGTGTTAAATTTACACAGGCGGCAATGGAATGGTATTTGGTTCCGTATTGTCAGGAACTTTTTTTGGTCAGCGTCAGCAGGCAAATTTGATTTAGTCATTGGAAATCCTCCTTGGGTTAGATGGTCAAAGCTACCCGATCTTTATCGTGAACGTGTTAAACCAACGTGTGAAGACTATGGTATTTTTTCTAAAACTAAACGTCATGGTGGGAATGAACTCGATATATCCGCCATGATAACCTACACGGTCTCCGACAAATGGTTGGATGTAGACGGTAAACTGGCGTTTGTCATCACGGGTACACTTTTTAAGAACCCATCGTCAGCAGGTTTTAGAACATTCAAGCTAGAGCCACAACGTGAGGATTCGCTTTATCTTCAGCCATTGTCTGTTGATGACATGAAGGGATTAAAACCATTTGAAGATGCAAGCAACCACTCGTCAGTTGTGCTGTTCCGGAAATCCATCGTCGCTGCGCAATATCCCGTGACTTACAAGGTATGGTCAGCTAATCCTGGTCACAGGAAAGCCATTAGGGCCAGCACACCTCTTAACGATGTGCTGAAAGCTATTTTGTATACGACAAAAGAAGCGTTTCCGGTTGGTGATGAAGGTTCTCCATGGGCAATACTCGAACCTGGACGCTTCAATGCGATTAAATACCTATCATCGCAGTGTGAATGGACTAAGGGGCGAAAGGGTATCACCACGGATCTTAACGGAGTTTATTTTGTGCCAATCTTGCAAAATAACGGTACTCTCGTCCAGATTCAAAGCCGCCCTGAGGCTGGTCGGAAAGATATTGGTCCACAAAAAACTCAGTGGGTAGAACCCAATATGCTTTACCCCTTAATTAAAGGGGCGAGTGATTTTGATGAGTGCTACTTGAAACTTGCTGCTCCAGATTACGATGATGTTGAGCAAAGACTGTTTACGTTTGTACCAAACACGGGAATTTCAAATGCGGAGTATCAGAGTGCAGATGCACAGTTGGATTCTCCGAAACTGAAGAAAACCTCAATATGGTTTAAGGGGTTTGAGAGACTCTTACTGGAACGTTCTACCTATCGTCGCCAGATGAAAGGTGCTCCTTACCATGCGGTTTATAACGTTGGTGATTACACCTTCAAACCGTGGAAAGTGATCTGGCCGGAAATGTCTGCATCGTTTTATGCAGCGGTTGCAAGCTCTCAGAACGTACCTATTGTTGGTGAACGTGTTTATATTCCAGACCACAAAGTATACTTTGCGTCCTTTGATGACAAAGAAACAGCATATTACTTGTGTGGGTTATTGAACTCACCAACAGTTCAAGAATGGATTGATAGCCACAATGTCTCTATTCAGGTTGCGGATGTATTTAAACACCTATCACTACCTGATTTTGATATTACCAACACGATGCACACTAGCCTTGCTGCGCTTGTTGAGGAGGCTCATCAGTGTCACGACAAAACAGAACGCCAGAAAATTATCAAGCGAATAAAATTGGTCGCGGAAAATGTTTTGATCGCCTGGAGTCTAACGCTTGTAGAATAGATGACAAAGGTAAGTTGACTATTATGGCAAATAGCCTTAACTGGCCTCGCTATCAACGTCGACGGATTCCTGATCAGGAATATGAACGAACGGCCTATTACGGTGGGGCGGAGTCGGAAGCGTTAATGAACTACGGTGTGGATATATCAATACGGGTAAGCATGGGTAAGAAAGAGAGAGGCGGGGCGATTATAGCCCTGTCTCAACCATAAAAATCCGGATACTTATCAAGAAATATTCTTCCATTACTCCAACCCCAATTCTTTTAGTTTCCGTGTAATGGTATTTCGTCCCCAACCCAACAGGCGTGCAGCATCCTGCTTATGTCCTTGGGTATGTTTAAGCGCACAGTTAAGTAAAGTACGTTCTAGCAATGGTAAGGCTTCAGATAGCAGATCCTGCTGACCCTTCTCCAACGCATTTGTTGCCCAGTGAGCGAGTAACTGCGGCCAGTTTTCCGGCATTGTTGTTGTCAATGCTGCCATGCTGGTTTCAGGGTGATGAGTTTCAAATAATTCAGATGGCAAATCTTGTACTAATACTTCCTGACTTGCCGCCATCACAGTCAGCCAGCGGCAGATGTTTTCCAACTGGCGAACATTGCCCGGCCAGGATAAGCGCATTAAAGCAATTTCTGCGTTGGGGTGGAGAATTTTTGCTTCCACGCCCAGCTCTTTGGCAGTTTGTTGCAGGAAATGGCGGGTCAGACGAGGGATATCCTCCACTCTGTCACGCAGGGGAGGTAATTGCATACGAATAACATTCAGGCGGTGATACAGATCTTCACGGAATTTGCCTTTTTCTACCAAGTGTTCAAGATCCTGGTGGGTTGCAGCAATAATCCGCACATCCACTTTCACAGGTGCATAGCCGCCAACTCGGTAAAACTGGCCTTCAGCCAATACCCGTAACAGGCGGGTCTGAATGTCTAATGGCATATCGCCAATTTCATCAAGAAATAGCGAACCGCGATTGGCCTGTTCAAATCGGCCATGACGTACTTGATTGGCGCCGGTAAAAGCCCCTTTATCATGACCAAACAGCTCTGATTCAATCAGATCTTTGGGAATCGCGGCCATATTAAGTGCAATAAATGGTTCATGGGCTCTTGGACTGTGGCGGTGCAGGGCATGGGCCACCAGCTCTTTTCCTGTACCGGATTCGCCATTAATCAACACACTGATCGAAGAGCGAGAAAGGCGGCCAATAATGCGGTAAACATCTTGCATAGCAGGCGCTTCACCTATCATGTCGGAAACCGGTGTAATGACCTGTGGATTTTTAGCGGGTTGATTCTGTTCGCGGGAGTGGCTAAGTGCCCGTTCCAGCAGTGCGGCGGCTTCATCAATATCAAAGGGCTTTGGTAAGTAATCAAAAGCGCCTTGTTGATAGGCATTGACTGCGGCATCCAAATCAGAATGGGCTGTCATAATAATGACCGGCAGCAACGGGTGACTCTGCTTGATATTGTTCAGCAGGTTCAAGCCATTCATTCCCGGCATACGGATATCAGAAATCAGGACATCCGGTGTGTTTTGGGTCAGTGCAGTCAGTACGCTGTCAGCGTCTGCGAAACTGATGCATTCCATCCCCGCGCTACTTAGCGCCCGTTCAAGTACCCAGCGGATTGAGTCGTCATCATCAACGATCCAGATTTTTCCTCGTTGCATAGCTATCCTCTATTTCTTGATCGGTAAGTAGATAGAAAATTCTGTGTGCCCAGGCCAACTGGTAAATTCTATTTTACCGGAGTGCTGATCTATCAAATTACGGGCAATGGATAGACCAAGACCGGTTCCGCCTTCATGAGCACTGACCATCGGGTAAAACAGGGTGTCCTGAATCTGTGGTGGGATACCTGGCCCGTTGTCTTCCACATCTATTCTGGCAGCCAGACGATAGCGCTTACCATGCAGGGTGATTTGGAAAGCGGTTCGGGTGCGCAGGGTAATGACACCACCCTGTGTACCCAGAGCTTGCAAGGCGTTACGGGTGATGTTCAGCAGCACCTGCTCAATCTGATCCGGGTAGTGAGCCAGTTCCGGCAGACTCGGATCGTAATCTTTTATCAGTGTGACGTTATCCGGCATCTCCAGCGAGACTAATTGATAGACCCGCTCTGCAACATAATGAATGCTTTGTTTAATTTGTTCGCCTGGGTGTTGTGGGCCAAGTAATCTGTCCACCAGATGACGTAACCGATCCGCCTGTTCAATAATTACCTGGGTGTATTCCTGCAAAGCAGGATCAGGCAGCGCTCTCGAAAGTAATTGCGCGGCTCCCCTCAGCCCGCCGAGAGGATTTTTAATTTCATGCGCCAGCCCCCGAACCAATTCCCGTGCCGCTATCTGCTGGGCTTGTTGTACCTGCTCTTGGCTTAACCGGCGTTGACTATCCATAGGCGCCAGTTCCAGCAAAATAAACTGCCCGGAAATGGGTTGGGCACTGAGCGACATAATATGAGAGCGGTTATTAACCACTAATGTCACTTCGTTGTCCGTAAAACTCTGACCGCTGACTAAACTGGCGTACATCAGCTCTGTATCCAGTGAAAAGTAACTGAACAGCACCGGAAGAGGTGTACCTAATAGTTTACGGGCGCTCTGAGCTAATAGTTGCAGCGCTGCATGGTTGGCATAGCGGATCACGAGATCGGTATCCAGCACCAGTACGCTGTTAATCAGTGAGTTTAATATTTGCCCGGTATCGGGTAGATTTTCCGTTTTCATTCATACTCCCACCACACTCCCGCACCTTTTTGGTGCACTGTATCATATTCGAGCGTAAAACCTAGCCAAAGCCTGAACTCAGGGAATAGGAAAAAGGCCCATCCGAAGATGGGCTAAAGGTTTCACGGCAACAAAAAATGATCAGCGGGAACGGCGCTGGTAATTACACACTGTAATACAGTTCAAACTCCAGTGGATGTGGCGTCAGGCGGACACGTTCCATTTCACTGTTTTTCAATTCAATATAAGCATCAATGGCGTCATCGGTGAAGACACCACCACGGGTCAGGAACTCGCGGTCGGTATCCAATGCTGCCAATGCTTCATCCAGGGAAGAAGCGACGGTTGGGATCTCTTTGGCTTCTTCCGGTGGCAGGTCATACAGGTTTTTATCCATCGCATCACCCGGATGGATTTTATTGATGATCCCGTCAAGGCCAGCCATCAACTGAGCGGCAAATGCTAAATAAGGGTTAGCTGCCGGGTCAGGGAAACGGACTTCAATACGGCGGGCCTTGGTGCTGGCGACAACCGGAATACGGATGGATGCAGAACGGTTACGGGCAGAGTAGGCCAGCATAACCGGTGCTTCGTAGCCCGGAACCAGACGTTTATAAGAGTTGGTTGTCGGGTTGGTAAATGCGTTCAGTGCACGGGCATGTTTGATAATACCGCCAATGTAGAACAGCGCCAGTTCAGACAGACCACCGTATTTGTCACCGGCAAACAGGTTGGCGCCGTTTTTGGACAGGGACATATGACAGTGCATGCCGGAGCCATTATCACCAACCAGTGGTTTTGGCATGAAGGTGGCGGTTTTGCCAAAATTGTGCGCCACATTATGTACGACGTATTTGTAAATCTGGGTTTCGTCAGCCTTTTTGGTCATGGTGTTGAAGCGGGTCGCGATTTCATTTTGACCGGCAGTGCCAACTTCATGATGGTGAGCTTCCACAACCAACCCCATCGCTTCCATCGTCAGGCACATGGCTGAACGTAAATCTTGAGAAGAATCAACTGGAGGCAGGGGGGCGTAACCGCCTTTTACCGCAGGCCGGTGGCCTTTGTTACCGCCTTCGTATCGAGTTCCAGAGTTCCATGCTGCTTCAATATCATCAATATGGTAGTAGGAACCGGACATAGAACTGCCGAAGCGTATGTCGTCAAACAGGAAAAACTCAGGTTCAGGCCCACACAGGACGGTATCTGCAATGCCGCTTGAACGCAGAAAATCTTCAGCGCGTTTGCAGATGGAGCGTGGATCACGTTCATAGCCTTGCATTGTGCCGGGTTCCAGAATGTCGCAACGGAGGATCAGAGTGGCATCATCAAAGAACGGATCAAGCATGGCTGTACTTGGATCTGGCATCAGCACCATGTCGGATTCGTTAATCCCTTTCCAACCGTGAATTGAAGATCCGTCGAACATTTTTCCATCTTCAAAGAAGTCCGCATCAACCTGATGAGCAGGAATGGTCATATGTTGTTCTTTGCCTTTGGTATCAGTGAAACGTAAATCAATAAACTTCACCTGATGCTCTTCAATCATGGTTAAAACATGTTCAGCGGACATACTCGGTTTCTCCTGGTTTGTGTCGGTCTTGATAAAATGGTTTTAGATTAAGACTTAAAGAAAACACAGTTACATTGTTTTACCTTAACAAGGCTATTTATGCGTTTGCAAACTTGTCGTTGTAAAAAACAATCTTATTAGATGAGAAAAACAATTGCGAAAAGCGTGCCAACTTTCTGACACCTTGCAATATACTGTGTTATGGGTATCACCATGATGGGATGCCTTAATATTCAGGAAAATTGCACTGTATTGGTGCGATTATGTTACTATCCTGCACCCTGTCGGTGCATTTTTATCAATAGTGCATCTTTTATAGGCGTGAAAGGGATCACAGTTCCATTGGTATCAAGTTGTTAAGAACAGATTCTTGTGATCCTGTTTAGTCCCTCGACCAATGTGTGTACAATAGCGCGCTATTTCTAAATGCCTGAGGCAAAGTTTGTGATCGAAAAATTGCGTAATATCGCCATCATCGCGCATGTTGACCATGGTAAAACGACCTTGGTTGACAAGCTGCTGCAACAATCCGGTACTTTCGGTGACCGTGTGACAGCGACAGAACGTGTGATGGACTCCAATGATTTGGAGAAAGAGCGTGGAATTACTATCCTCGCAAAAAATACCGCCATTAAATGGAATGACTACCGTATTAATATCGTAGACACTCCGGGACATGCTGATTTCGGTGGTGAAGTAGAACGTGTTATGTCTATGGTTGACAGCGTACTGTTGCTGGTCGATGCTATGGATGGGCCTATGCCTCAGACCCGTTTTGTAACGCAGAAAGCGTTCGCTCATGGTTTAAAACCTATTGTTGTTATCAACAAAGTTGACCGTCCTGGCGCACGTCCTGATTGGGTTGTCGATCAGGTGTTTGACCTGTTTGTAAATCTGGGCGCGACTGACGAGCAACTGGACTTCCCAATTATCTATGCATCTGCACTGATGGGAATTGCCGGTACCGAGCATACTGATATGGCCGAAGATATGACGCCGTTATATCAGGCGATTGTCGATCATGTAGAGCCACCGAAAGTTGACCTTAATGGTTCATTCCAGATGCAGATTTCTCAGCTGGACTACAACAACTATGTTGGTGTTATCGGTATTGGTCGTATTAAGCGTGGTACGGTTAAACCAAACCAGAACGTGACGATTGTTGATAGCGAAGGTAAAACCCGGAACGGCAAAATTGGTAAAGTTCTGGGCCATTTGGGCCTGGAGCGTATTGAGAGTGAGCAAGCGGAAGCGGGTGATATCGTTGCGATTACCGGTTTGGGCGAGCTGAATATCTCCGATACCCTGTGTGACACCAGCGTTGTTGAAGCCCTGCCGCCACTGGCTGTTGATGAGCCGACGGTAAGCATGTTCTTCTGTGTTAACACCTCTCCTTTCTGTGGTCGTGAAGGTAAATATGTCACTTCACGTCAGATCCTTGAGCGCCTGAAGAAAGAGCTGGTTCACAACGTCGCACTGCGTGTCGAAGAAACCGAAGATCCAGATGCGTTCCGTGTTTCTGGCCGTGGTGAACTGCACTTATCTGTTCTGATTGAGAACATGCGCCGTGAAGGTTTTGAACTGGCGGTATCCCGTCCGAAAGTTATCTTCCGTGAGATCGATGGCCGCAAACAAGAGCCATTCGAGCAGGTGACTCTGGATATTGAAGAGCAGCATCAGGGTAATGTGATGCAGGCGCTGGGCGAGCGTAAAGCTGATCTGCGTGATATGTTGCCAGATGGTAAAGGCCGTGTGCGCCTTGATTACATCATTCCAAGCCGTGGTTTGATTGGTTTCCGGACTGAGTTCCTGACCATGACTTCGGGTACTGGCCTGTTGTATGCAACATTCAGCCACTATGATGATATTCGTGCGGGTGAAATCGGTCGCCGTCAGAACGGTGTCATGATTTCCAATGGTCAGGGTAAAGCGGTTGCTTATGCGCTTTACAGCTTGCAGGATCGTGGTAAGTTGTTCCTCGGTCATGGTGCGGAAGTGTATGAAGGCCAGGTGATCGGCATTCACTCCCGTTCCAATGACCTGACAGTTAACTGCCTGACAGGTAAGAAACTGACAAACGTCCGTGCGTCTGGTACTGACGAAGCGACAACCTTGTCTCCACATATTAAGAAAACCTTGGAACAGGCTCTGGAGTTTATTGATGATGACGAGCTGGTAGAAGTGACTCCTGTGTCGATTCGCCTGCGTAAACGCCATCTGACAGAAAACGACCGTCGTCGTGCGTATCGCAGTAAAGAGGCGTAATCTTTCCTGCCATGTAAATGCTTAGGGCGCCAATGGCGCCCTGAGTTTTTTGGGATTTATTTATTCAGTTAAATATATCTGAGATTATTTACCCAGCAATTGATAATACGTTGGGTTGTCATCACATTGCCCGCCGCCACACTCCAAAATAGTAGAGATCAAATTTGCTGTAATCAATACGACAAATATTCCAATAATAATCTGACCGAAAACAGACTTACTTTCCTTTTCTTCGGTCGTTTTTTCCAGACTTTTCAATATCAGCATGACTGATATGGCGATAATAGCGATAACTGAGGAGATGAGAGCCCAAGTATAAAAATGTATACCAAAAAGTGCAGAGCCATAACCGATATCGCCGGGTGTTATGTGTAAAAACACTTGTCGGATTGCAATAATTCCGGTCACGATACTGCCGATAAGCGCGATGCCATAGTGCGCGCTTTTTATACCAAAACGGAGATTAAACAGGAAACCAAATCCTATCATGATCATGCCTGTCCGCTGTAGCAGACATAATGGGCAAGGGAGTTCGGAAAGGACCAGTTGATAATAGAAAGCAACGGTAAGTGCAGCACTGATACCAAGTAATCCAATGATGTTGAATATTATGCCGTAGCTGATCGTCTGTTTTGTTGTTAATACCTGATTCATCAAATTGTCTCCCGTTAAAAAGACAGATTCAGCGAATCAGTCGCATGATGAATAAACCAGGCTATGGTAGTCACCAAGAGGAGACCCCATAGAGCATAGCTAGTTTTATTCTTTCCAACCAGGGTGGTTATGACCGCAAATAATGCGATCAAAAACGGTAAAAACATGTACATGGTTCACTCTCCTATAATGTTAAAAATATTCAAAACCTTCCCCTGAATAGATAGTCTTCTTCAAGAGAGGAATTCATAATACCAAGCTTGATATTGCTTGCTTCGATATAAGCGATCAATCATCTAAAGACCGGTTGACCATAAAAAAACACTTTGGTGCCGTTAATGAGGTCAACTCTCTGCTGGTCTATTCGTACCGTGCTGCAAATAATAATTGTAGTCAATTTTTATTGTATTTGCCATCACCTGGAATAATGAGTGTAATGCCATTTGAAAGCGCTGTTTATGCTTTAATTAGCTGTTTTTTATTTAATAGTTAAGCAGGCAATGATTATGGGAGGTGAATTGCATCCCTGCTTTAAGGTTTTCTCATTTATTATCATTACTGATGGTGTTGTCTTTAAAACGTTTCGCGTTCTGGCTGGTGTTGGGATGCCCTTTCAGATAAGAAGTCATTGGTTGGGTGTTCATCACTTATAAAGAAGTTTTCCCAGTTGTTTACGACAGGGGAAATGAAAACCCCTCGATGTTTTACCGTGAGGGGCTGTTATTAATATTTAATGTTTTCTTTAGTTTTTACTCATTTAATGCTTCGGCTTCTATATTATCAGAGGCTGATTGAGAGCGGACTTTCGCAAAGAAGACAATCGTTACAATCACCATTGCCGCCAGGCCGATAATGACAGAGATATTCCAATCCAGAGCAAAACCTTCTGGAGCGAATGCCAGATAGGTGAAGCATACTGCGGTCATAAACATGGCCGGCAAGGTGGTGATCCAGTGGAATTTATCGCGGCGCAGCAGCCAGGCTGATGCAGCCCACAACATAACCATTGCCGTAGTTTGGTTCGCCCAACCGAAGTAGCGCCAGATGATATTAAAATCGGTTTTGGTAATCAGATAACCGACAATAAACATGGGCACACTTAATAACAGGCGCTTGGTCATTTCTTGCTGAGGAATATTCAGGAATTCAGCAATAATAAGGCGGGCAGACCGGAATGCTGTATCGCCGGAAGTAATTGGCAGAATCACCACACCAAGGATAGCCAGAATACCGCCGACAGTGCCCAGCAGCGAAGTAGAAACTTCATGAACCACCAGAGATGCAGTCCCCTGATCAATCACCGCCTGTAGTGCGTTAGTGTCTTCATAGAAGCTCAGACCCAGCGTACACCAGATAAGTGCGATAATACCTTCACCGATCATTGCACCGTAGAATACAAAACGGCCATTTTTCTCATTCTGCATACAACGCGCCATCAGCGGGGACTGAGTAGCGTGGAAACCGGAAATAGCGCCACAGGCAATCGTGACAAACAACAACGGCCAAACAGGCAGGTCTTTCGGGTTAAAGTTAGTGGTGAAATCCAATCCTTGTGAGTAGAAAGGCTTATCACTCATAGCCAAACCAACCATTAGCGCGACAGACATAAACAGCAATAACGCACCAAATAGCGGGTAGAGGCGACCGATGATTTTATCAATAGGGACCAGTGTTGCGAGAATATAGTAAGCAAAAATAACGCCAACCCAGATAGCAATGTTATCCCAGCCGATAGCTTCTTTCAGTAAGTTGTTCAGTAAGCCTGCCGGACTCAGAACAAATACTACACCAACCAGCATCAGCAGAATGACAGCAAAGATATTCATGAAATGCTTCATGGTCTTGCCCAATTCATTACCGACAATGACGGGTACTGATGCTCCCCGTGCACGAACACTGAGCATACCAGAGAAATAATCGTGTACTGCACCGGCAAAGATACAGCCGAATACGATCCACAGCATGGCAAGTGGGCCATAGAGGGCGCCAAGAATCGGGCCGAAAATAGGGCCGACACCGGCAATATTAAGTAACTGAATTAGACAAACTTTTGGTGTGGACATAGCGACATAGTCGACACCATCTGCCATAGAAAGCGCGGGGGTTTTTCTTTCTGGTTGAATGGTGAATATCTTTTCGACAATCTTGCCGTATATGAAATATCCTGCCAGAAGAAGCCCAATACAAAGGAGGAACCACAACATAAAATAACACCTTACTCTACTTTTTTTATCTGGAGGCTACTTTATCGTTTCATAAGAAAAATACCGTGAAGTAATTCGCTTTTTGCTTTTCCGTACTGTTTTCTAATTAGAAATACGATTAAAGTAAAAAATCATTAATTAACCAGGAGGTGGTCATGCTATATATCTTCGATATGGGTAATGTGATTATTGATATTGATTTTAAAAGAGTTTTAGCTGTCTGGAGTAATTTGAGCGGCACACCTCTTGCGACGTTGACGAAAAGTTTCTCTATGGGAGAAACGTTTGAAAAACATGAGCGTGGTCAAATTACTGATCTGGAGTTCGCTGATACTTTATGTCAGGAAATGAATATTTCACTCAGTTTTGAGCAGTTTGCTGCCGGATGGCATGCTATTTTTATTGATATTCGGCCTGAAGTCATTCAGGTAATGAATAAATTACGTGAAGCAGGGCATCGGGTTGTAGTGTTATCCAACACAAACCGTCTGCACCTGGATTACTGGCCGCATCATTACCCAGAAATTGCGGCATCGGCTGATTACCTCTATCTGTCCCAGGATTTGGCAATGCGTAAACCTGAACCTGATATTTTCAAATATGTTCTTGAGGCAGAAGGTTTCTCACCGGAGCAGGCGGTATTTTTTGATGATGTGCTGGAAAATGTGGCGGTGGCCGGTACATTAGGAATAGAGAGTGTTCATGTCATTGACCGGCAGACAGTACCGGATTATTTCAAAGCAATCGGTTTTTCTGAATAGATTGAGTAGTTGAACTGATAATGAGAGATAGTGTGCTGATGCTAATATTTAAGGAAAAGTATGATTGCGTTAATCCAGCGGGTAACACAGGCAAGTGTTGTTGTTGAGGACGAAACTGTTGGGGCAATTGGTCACGGTTTGCTGGTATTGCTGGGCGTTGAAAAAGAAGATGATCAACAGAAAGCAAAACGGTTATGTGAGAAAGTGATAGGGTATCGGGTATTCAGTGATGAGCAGGACAAAATGAATCTGAATGTCCAACAGGTTGGCGGCAGTTTGCTGGTTGTCTCCCAGTTTACCCTGGCTGCTGATACTCAAAAGGGAATGCGCCCCAGTTTTTCTGGTGGCGCAAGCCCGGATAAGGCTGATGAATTATATCGCTATTTTGTTGAACGATGCCGTCAAAGTGGTATAAAAACAGAAATCGGGCGGTTTGCTGCCGATATGAAAGTCAGTCTGACAAACGATGGACCCGTTACTTTCTGGTTGCAGGTATAGCCACGAAAAGCAGCCAGTAAAGCGCAATTACCCCCGATTACACATCATGATCAAAAGAAAGGGGCAGTTTCTATGTATCATCTGCGAGTACCTGAAACAGAACAAGAACTGGAAGCATATTATCAATTTCGTTGGGAAATGTTGCGTAAGCCATTGCATCTGCCTGTAGGCTCTGAGAAAGATGGTTATGACACCATGGCTCATCACCAGATGGTTGTGGATGAGAAAGGTAACCCGGTGGCGGTAGGGCGTTTATATATCAACGCGGATAGCGAAGGTGCGATCCGTTTTCTGGCAGTACATCCTCATGTGCAAGGCAAAGGGCTAGGAAAACTGATCGCAATGGCCCTGGAATCCGTTGCCCGCCAGGAAGGGGTGAAACGGGTAGTATGCAGCGCTCGTGAACATGCGGTAGATTTTTTCAGTAAACTGGGGTTCGAAAATCGCGGGCCAATTACCAGCCCGCAAACGACACCGGTTCGCCATTTTCTGATGATCAAACCTGTTGCGACACTTGATGATATTCTTCACCGGCCAGATTGGTGCAATGAACTGCAAAAAGCTTGGTACAAACATATTCCCCTCAGTGAGAAAATGGGGGTGCGGATTTCTCAATATACCGGCCAGAGTTTTATTACCACGATGCCGGAAGCAGGGAATCAAAATCCTCACCAAACTCTCTTTGCGGGTAGTCTGTTCTCACTGGCAACACTGACTGGCTGGGGGTTGATTTGGTTGTTGTTACAAGAACGCCAATTGGGGGGCGATATTATTCTGGCTGATGCTGATATCCGTTACAAAAAGCCTGTTATTGGCAGGCCAAAATCTGTTGCGGATCTCAAAAATATGAGTGGCGATTTGGCTCGTCTTGCTCAGGGCAGTAAAGCGAGAGTGAAGTTGGAAGTGACGGTTAGTGGCGAGCATGGGGTAGGTGCTGTGTTTACCGGCACTTATATGGTGCTGCCAAACGCTTACACGGCGATAGCTTAGGTTTTACAGTGGCATCAAATATGCCACTGGTGGTATTTAGTGCTATAGAATATAGACTTTGTGTGTTTATTAATCTGACAATCTTGATTTGTGTCCACAATAGTCCCACGATAAGGGAGCAAACAGTCAGAACAGGGGGATACTATGAATACGGTCATATTAAAAGTTCGTGTTCCTGAAGAATTAAAAAATGCGGTAGTGAGAGCTGCTCAGGATAACAGTTTGGATATGTCTAGTTTTGTCCGCCTGGTATTAACCAGAGCGACAAAGGAACGCCACATTCCTAATGCCACAACGCAGGCGGCGATCCGTGAGCTAGAAAGTGGTGGTGGTACAAGTGTAGATACCGTAGATGAATTTTGGGATGAAATTTTTAAATAAAATATGCTCAAAATTCGATATTCATCTGCATTTAAAGAAGGATTTAAAACCTTTTCAGCATGATAAATCAGCTCTTTCTGTTATTAATATCGTATTAAAACTACTTGTCACGGGAAAACCGCTTCCCCATGAATACAAAGAGCACTCATTGAAGGGGGATTATATTGGGTATCTGGAATGTCATGGAAAGCCGGATCTCCTATTAATTTATAAGAGAACTGAACAAGAGGTTTTCTTATATCGGGTTGGAAGTCATGCAAAACTCTTTAAGCTGTGATCTCATCCCCAATAGCCCAATTTTTGGGCTATTGGGTGTTTACACGGCTATAGCTTAATAACTGAACAGGTTTCACAGTTTACTGTAGATATCTGCCCTTTATTGATGGTTTGAGTTTCTTTGCCTGATTGTTTATCGGTAGCATCAAATATGCCACTGATGGAACTTTTCACGTCGTCAGCAGAAAGATCTCCTTGTATCCGCAAAGTGAAATTACCTTTACCCTGTAATTTCAACGGAACCCAGCCCCATTGATGCAAAATAGCTAAATCCGCATCCATTCCCTGAAAATCTAAAGTAAATGGCTTCTGTGTTTGTTGGTCTACTGTGCCTTTAATTTTCAGTAACCCATCATCAACAGAGGCATCTAATTGGTCGAGGATGAGTTTATTTCCCTCTGTGTGTAATTTAAGGTAGGGGCGGTTTAATTCAACTTTGTTGAATGTTGCGCTGGTGGCATTCAGGTTCGAAGATCCGCTCCAAATTCCCCATCTTCCCTCTTGCAGTAATTCCACATTATAGACATAACCATTAAGAGCGGTAAGCTGGAATGGAAAATCGGGATTAATGTCAATCAATAGGCTGTTATTGATCGTCAGCCCGTTAATGGAAAAGCCGGATATCCATTCAGGCAATGATTGTTTCAGTAACTGATGCCAGTTTTGCGGCAAGGTATAAGTTAAACCCGCAACTGTTGCATTTGCGATTTTAAACTGCTTTGTTTGGTGGTTCCATTGAGCTTTGATGTGGAATAATCCCTTTTCCCAGCGGGCAGTAAGATTGGAAATATTAAGCTCATTTCCGGCAAGAATAAGGTGACCAATAGCGTCGGTGACATGAAGATCATTCAGCGTAGTATCCATGACGTTGAAATCAATAATTCCTTCTTTCCCTTGCCAGTTCCCGTTAGCCAAGCCGATATTCTTTACTGTGGCATCCAGATAGTTAGCAGACCAGCTTTTACCTTCCAGCTTGGCATTAGTGAGGCTCAGATCTTTAATGTTCACTACGGGGAGTTTACTGGCTTTCAGCCATAATTCTTCAAGCGTCATTGAAGTCTGCCAGCGAATATCACTGATAAGTAAGTTATCCCACTGCCAGCTCCCATCGGGTAGACGTTGCCCATTACCGGATACCGAACCGTGTGCCAATGTTGCACCAAATGAATTGATAATCAGTGTATTCTGTTGGCTATTCCCTTGCATAATCACCTTTTCAAGAGAAATATCATTTAGGTTCAGCTTATCGGCACTGAACTGAAATTTCCCACTCCCTGCCAATCCATCTGATTGAGGGTTCCAGGGAGTGATGCCGCCGGTAATATTTTGCCCTTGGATCTGCCAGTCTGCATTTTCTGACTGAATAGACATTTGATTGAGTTGCAGGATATTGGCGCTAAAAGGTAAGGATTTTTGCTGACCTTTTATTGCTAATTGGCCCTGTTGCAATAACAGACGGTGGAAATGACGCGGGGAAGTAAGTTGCTGCCAACTGAAATCGAATGCCGCAACCTGAGCTTCTAAGGTGAAAGAGTGTTGTTTATTGCTAAGGGCGATATGGGTGAATGTCAGGGTGCCGGGTTGTGACCAGTGATGTTCGATATTGCCAATCTGAACCTGATAATCACTGTTATTACTGAGCCATTGACTCAATTGGTGAGCGCCCCAGCTTGTCTGAATAACGACATAAAGAGTGACTACCGTCAGTATTAGCAGTAATGACAGAGTAACCAGCAATTTTCCTAACCATCTCATCATCAGACTCCAGTTTAATCAGCTTATAGCTTCCTTTTATGCCGTAATTTTTGTGTTCACTCAAGAGATGGTGAATAAAAGTTATGAGCAAGGAGAAATTATTATTTGTAACGCTTGCATAATTGAACGATAAAACAAGAATACCAATAAATAACTATATTAGTTGTTAATTATAATAATTTCATGGGGTGGAGTAAGAAAAAAATAAGGAATTATTAGTTGTTGTTTTATTGTATTAAAATAATTTCCAGATATTAATTTTTACTTCATTATATTTTTGTATATAATAAGTTGTTCTTTATTAAGGTATTGTGGTGCTTGTCTGAATTTGTAAATAATTGTATTGGGTAATTATTAAGTCTATATTTTACCATATGAAAATATAGCCAATGACATTCGAATGAATTAATGTGTTAATAGATGGTTATAAGTGGGATAATGATTTTTTTCGTAATTCCTTCTATTACTTTCTCAGTTTGACTGATGATTGAAATAAGGCTTCATTGTTTACTTTCACTCATCTTCCAGCAAATAAATAACGTAAGGAATCTACTATGTCAGAAAGCATGAAACAAGAATCGTCGAATGAAAGTAGTATCCGCATAACCCGCCCACTTAATGGAAAGGAGTTTCTGGATGGTCTGAATGATGGGCGGGAAATCTGGGCTTATGGTGAACGTATCAACGATATTGCCAATCACCCTGCTTTTCAAAATCCAGCCCGCGCGGTGGCGAAACTTTATGATGCTTTGCATGATCCTGCTCATCGTGACGTACTGACTACCCCGACTGATACAGGCAGTAGTGGTGTGACACATCCCTTTTTCCGTGTACCGCGCTCACAGCAGGATTTAATTGCTGATCGTGATGCTATCGCCGCGTGGGCTCGCATGAGTTACGGTTGGTTGGGTCGAAGCCCTGACTATAAGGCTTCGTTTCTGACCACCATGGGTGCAACCCCAGAAGCTTATGGTGAATTTGCCGGTAATGCGAAAACCTGGTATGCCCGCTCACAAGAAAATGTGTTCTATTGGAATCACGCGATTGTTAACCCGCCAATGGATCGCCATTTACCCGCTGATGAAATTAGTGATGTTTGCATTCACGTTGAAAAAGAGTGTGATGATGGATTAATTGTCAGCGGCGCTAAAGTCGTTGCCACGGGGTCGGCGATTAATCACTATAACTTTATTGGCCATTATGGTTTACCGATAAAGAAACGGGAATTTGCGTTAGTTTTTACAACGCCGATGAATGCTCCGGGGCTGAAATTAGTCTGCCGTCCTTCTTATTCACTGATGGCTAATAAAATGGGCAGTCCTTTTGATTACCCACTCTCTTCCCGCTTTGATGAAAACGATACCATTATTATTCTGGATAAAGTGAAAGTCCCTTGGGAAAACATATTTATCTATGGTGATGTAGATAAAGTCTCATCATTTTTTTCCGACTCCGGCTTTTTTACTCGCGCTATGCTGCATGGTGTAACCCGGTTGGCTGTTAAATTTGATTTTCTGTGTGGATTAATTATTAAAGGCGTTGAAACTACGGGTACGCAGGGTTTTCGTGGTGTGCAAACACGTGTTGGCGAGGTACTGGCATGGCGCAATCTGTTTTGGGCTATCAGCGATGCGATGGTTAAATCCCCGCAGCCATGGACTGGAGATGCCGTATTGCCTAATGATGACTATGGGATGGCCTATCGTTGGTTTATGACGATAGGTTATCCACGGGTAAAAGAAATTATCGAGCAGGATTTAGGGAGTGCTTTGATTTACGTTAACTCTCATGCCAGCGATTTTGCTAACCCGGAACTTTCTCCTTATCTCAATAAATATATGCGTGGCTCAAACGGTTACAGTGCCATTGAGCGTACGAAATTAATGAAACTGATTTGGGATTCGATCGGTACTGAATTTGCCAGCAGGCATGAATTATATGAACGCAATTACGCTGGCAACCATGAAACGACAAGAGTCGATCTGCTATTGTCTGCCCAAAAGTCAGGTTTAGCGGATCAATTTAAGGGATTTGCCGAGCAGTGTATGAGTGAATACGATCTTGATGGCTGGATCGGTGATGATTTTGTTTGGCCTTCCAGCTGCTAGGAGATAAATCATCATCACGCATGTTAAGTTATTGATATATATGCGTGATGATTGATTATTTGTAGCCGGATACCCGATTTTTGAGATTATTTTTCTTGTGGAAACAACAGATTAAGAATGATAGCTGTCAAACCACCAGCGGCAATACCGGAAGAGAGTAACGTTTTCAACCAGTCAGGAGCAAACTGTAAAATTAGCGGCTGTTGAGAAACCCCCATACCAACCGCTAAAGACAGCGCGATAATCATAATCGCCCGGCGGTTAAGCGCCTCTCTGGAAACGATACGGACACCAGACGCGGCAATTGTACCGAACATCACGATAGTAGCCCCGCCCAATACCGGTTCAGGGATCTGTTGTACAAATCCTGCCACCGCAGGAAACAGACCTAACAGAATCAGCATCAGCGCCACAGCATAACCTACATGACGGCTGGCAACGCCGGTTAGCTGGATAACCCCATTATTCTGTCCAAAACAGGAGTTGGGGAAGGTATTTAATACGGCAGAAAGCATAGAATTCAGGCCATTAGCTAAAACACCACCTTTGATACGCTTCATATAGACAGGACCACTGACCGGTTGTTCAGAAACATCGGAAGTCGCGGTAATATCCCCGATGGTTTCCAGTGAAGTGACCATAAAAATCAGCATTAACGGAATAAGTAGATTCCAGTCAAAGGAAAGACCGTAATAAAGTGGCGTGGGAATCGTCAACAGTGAATGGTTTTCCTGTGCCGCTGTTTGTGGCAACATCCCCATAAACCAGGCGACAACATAACCTACCGCCATTGCAATCACCAGAGAAGCGACACGCAGATAAGGATTACTCTGGCGGTTCAGCAAAACAATCACCGCCAATACGACACCTGCCAGAAACAGATTTTTTGGGGAGCCAAAAGTGTGATTATCGATTAATTCTCTGAGTATCGTGAGTGGGCAACCCCAGCGCCTGACAGATTAAAATTGCTGGTGTGATAACTGCGACAAACATTGCTAGTAAATGCTGGCAGGCGGCAAACAGAGTATGTGGCAAGGGAGGGCAATCGTCTAAGCGGTAAATCAATTCACTCTGGTCACATTTTTATATGTTTTAACTTGTGTTTGTTGCAGATTTTTTTTCTAATCCAGCGTTGCCTGCTTTTGGCGTTTTCTAAAGGATGAGTATAACGTCGTAATAACTTACATAATTTTAACAATATAGTTGGGGTACATAGATGTATCATCTTGATGTTTATGGCACGCTTGTTGCGTCCGCATTAGTACTATTAATTGGGCGTAAACTTGTACAATCAGTTCCATTTCTTGAAAAATACACCATTCCGGAACCTGTCGCGGGTGGCCTGTTAGTTGCTTTGATGCTTTTAGTCGTTAAGCAAATGACTGGCTGGGAAATCAGCTTTGATTTGTCTCTTAAAGACCCTTTGATGTTAACTTTCTTTGCCACGATCGGCCTGAATGCGAATCTTTCCAGTTTGCGAGCGGGTGGTAAGGTACTTTTCACTTTTGTCTTCGTTGTTGTTGGCTTGTTGTTGGTGCAGAACACAGTGGGTATCGCGCTGGCTGAATTGCTGGGCCTGGACCCACTAATGGGCTTACTGGCGGGATCTGTTACCTTATCTGGTGGTCATGGTACGGGGGCTGCTTGGGGTAAACTGTTTAGTGAGCGTTATGGTTTTGAAAATGCGACAGAAGTGGCAATGGCCTGTGCGACTTTCGGTTTAGTACTGGGTGGTTTGATTGGTGGCCCGGTTGCCCGTTTTTTGGTGAAAAATACAAAAACCCCAGGGTTGAAGGCAGATGATACCGAAGTGCCAACGGCGTTTGAAAAACCTTATACCGGCCGGATGATTACACCGCTGGTCATGTTGGAAACTATCGCGTTGATCGCTATCTGTCTGATGGCAGGTAATTTTATTTCTGAGCTTATGCAAGGTACATGGTTTGAATTACCGACATTCGTCTGTGTGTTGTTTATTGGGGTTATCCTCAGTAACAGCTTGTCGGCGTTAGGTTTCTACCGGGTATTTGATCGGGCGGTTTCTGTCTTGGGTAACGTGAGTCTTTCGTTGTTTCTGGCAATGGCGTTGATGAGCCTGAAATTGTGGCAGATGGCATCTCTGGCATTGCCAATGCTGACAATTCTTGCGATACAGGCAGTCGTCATGGCGTTGTATGCAATTTTTGTCACCTATCGTGTGATGGGGAAAAACTACGATGCTGCGGTTTTGGCTGCGGGTCATTGTGGTTTTGGTTTGGGGGCGACACCGACTGCTATTGCGAACATGCAGGCGATTACCGACCGTTTCGGTCCATCTCATGTGGCGTTTCTGGTGGTGCCGATGGTAGGCGCGTTCTTTATCGATATCGTTAACGCGATTGTGATTAAACTCTATCTGCTGTTGCCAGTATTCCCGGCGGTGTAGGGAAAATTAGAGAGATACTGTGCCAGCTATTCAGCTGGTGCAGTATTGTGATTGTGTCGCTTCTGTTTCCGGAAGAGGAATCGCCACCAAGCCGTGGGCAATTCTCGCTACATTGGCAGGTAGGATTGCTACACCAAGGTTAGCGGAAACAAAGCAAATCATATTTGCAACTAGGCAGCCACCAAGGGCCGCGCGTGTTGCAGTTTGTCAGCCAAAACCTCATTATGCTGAGCCAGCCACATGTCATTGATGAACTGGAGGTTAAGCCAAAACTCCGGTGTGGTTCCCAAAACCTTTGCCAGTAAAAAGGCAGTTTCCGCAGTCACTCCACGCCGACCACCGCACAGTTCATTGACGGTCTTCCGGCCTACGCCCATAGCTTTTGCCAGTTCGCCTTGGGTGATACCCAAGGGTTCTAGAAATTCTTCTTTGAGCATAGCGCCTACACTGGTAGGTTGATGAGCGGGAATTTTTAGTGCTTCAATCATAGTTTCACCTCTTACCTGTATGTATGGGAGTCCAGATAGATCCCGTTAGCCTCGCCTGCATCCCATTGGAATATCAGGCGATATTGCTTGTTAACGCGGATCGAACACCAGTCCTTTAGATTGCCCTCCAGATGTTCAAATCTGTTACCTGGTGGCACTCTTAAATCCTTCTCGCCTTTAGCGACATGGATAATATCGAGTTTACGCTTTAAAGCACTTTCAATTGTGCTGGGTATGTTGGGTGACTTTTCACCGCGAAAGTAATAATCATCCAACCACTGATCCCTGAACGTCTTAATCATGGTTAATGGTATCCTGTATCGATACATGTTACAATTGGTTTTGAGTCTTCGTTTTTGCCTGCGCTCAATGTGTGTTTTATTTTTCCGCTAAGTTATGTTTGTGAAACAATGAATAATTGACAGTATATGGAACACCATTTACATGGTAAATAGTCAGACCGCTGACAAACCTTGTTAAAAATAACGGTGTCCGCGTACTGCTTCGCATCTGCAAAACTGCGCTCTATCGTCTCCTTTCGTCGTTTGTAAATCTTTTTCCCCCATGAGGTTAATCGGTTTTCTCTGGCTTGCTCTTTACTGGCCTCCAAGACATGGTGGGTTATCATTAAGCGAGAGTGTTTCTGGCGGGAAAGTTTGGGGAGGTGGTCTTTTACTGTGTTTTACTTATAATTTAGCGCATTCGAAATAGTAAAAAGGATTAGCAACAATGAAGCTTTTCAACGCCTTGGGATTTCACTGGGATCGGTCTGCTATTCCTCTTTTTGTCCCGATTTACTCCATTGAACGGGTATGTTTCCGTTTTCACCGGATGTTGCCAGAATTTGTTTGGGATGCCAGCGTGCTTGAAGGTAATCCTTTTACTTTCCCAGAAGTGAAGACATTATTGGACGGTGTAACCGTCGGTGGTAGGCAAGTTTCTGATCAGGAACAAGTACTGAATCTCGCAGAAAGTTCCAAGCGACTGTTATTTATGGTGAAAAAAGGTCAATTTGAGTTGACCAAAGCTACATTTACTGAACTTCACAGCATAGTTGCCCGCAACGAAGCCTTGGAATGGGGACGGTTCCGTGGAGAAGGGCAAGAGGAGAATTACACTCCAGATGTCAGCTTGGGCGAGTATGGTCGGCATACTCCGTTACCTACTGTACCCGGCGCGCCAGAATTGAACCGCATTTTTCAAGCCGGTATGGCTGCATTGGATGAGTGTCAGCCTTTCGAAAAGGGGGCCGCATTCTTCCTTTTCGGCGCGCTACAGCAATTCTTCTTTGACGGTAATAAACGTACTTCGCGTTTCATGATGAACGGTATTTTGATGTCAAATGGCATAGATGCTATCAGCGTGCCTGCGGCGAAAATACATGAGTTCAACGAAAAGATGGTGCGCTTCTACTTGAGCAAAGATGCTTCTGAGATGATGGCGTTCCTTGTGGATTGTCACCCGGAAGCAGAGCAAATTCGTGCGCTGAATACACGAAATTAGCGATCACTGCGCCTAACCTGTTGGATTCGTCCCGATATGTTTTCAATCATGCATTGCCATAATGTGTATTCGGTAACTAGCGTTCAATTCATGTTCTTTCCCCAAGCTTGACGATAAAAAAGTTATTTTGTTTTTATCGTCAACGCTTAGTTTTTTGCTCTAAAAAAGGTCTCTGGTATGAGCCCATGGCGGGATTCCACTTTGTTTACCCTGCCATGTGGTAATTCATTTACCAGCGATTCTATACTCCACTTATAGCAAAAAATTTTTATTGCAATACTAATTTACATGGTGATCTGGCTGCTTTAAAATTAAGCTCCGCTCTTCAGGCTTTCGTCTAGTTTACCAAGTGATAGAAGAAGAGATCGTAATATAGGTGATCGCTGTTGGTAAACGGGAAGATGCGAAAACTTATGAGATAGCTTGTAAACGAATTGTATAATAAATATACCACAATGAAATCGTCCCGACGCTGGGTGATCCGACTTTACCGCAGATGGCATCATGGCAGTCTATCGCTGTCGCTGGCAGGTCGAACTGCTTGTTCAAGGAATTAAAATCCCACACCAACTGGACAGGTTTTGCGACCGGTCAAAAAGCGATAGCGGAAGGACTCATCTGGGCAAGTCTGCTGGCGTTGATAGTCCGGCGCAGTCTGGCGAGACGGTTTTTGCCTTCAGTCTCCTTTCTCAAGGCAGCCAAAAATGTTGATGTCTGGTTGTTGCCGATATTGGGCGCGATTATTCATCATGCCGGGTCGGAAATTGATCTAAAGTTTAAATCAACCAATTAAATCCCTGAAACGATAGTATCTAAAGCTGCCATGATATCGGAGTGAATACCCGGCATAACACAGACAATATTCGCAGCTTTTAACTTGCTCTTTGCTACCGTTGTCACTGACTTTGTAATAATGACATATTGATCACCTTTAATCTTAATCACTGGCGTTAACGTTTTGACGCGTGAATTTTTATCTGACAGCAGAGCAATCGGCATTATTACCCGTGAATCATAATCGTCTAATAGGTCACTCTGAATGTCGATAATGAAAGGGTATTGCTCCCTCGATTTAGGGGATTTGTTGCGGTAAACGGCGTACTGAGCTATCAAATAACCCCGTATTCATCATCATCGGTAAATAGCCCTGCACTACGCTCAAATTCATTGAAAGCGTGGATACCGGCTTTGTTTTCAGCTTTCCATTGCTCTCTTCTTTTCTCACGAACAACATCGGACAATATTTTATCTAGTGTTGCTGATAAGTTGATCCCTAAATCACGGGCTTCATCTACCACCTCAGCGGTCAAATACACATTTGTACTACGTTTACCGGATTGTTTTCGTTCTACGGTTGAAACGCATTGTCTTTTCATCAGACACCTCATTTATGCGCATAAAACATGCACATAAGTTATAGCAGATAGTGAGCATCATCAAGGGGTTCTAAGCTGAAAGCGCATAGTGAATATGATTAGTTAATCTATTAAGTATTATTTTGTTATTGCGGGCTATTAACCAATGGCTGAGAAAAATATAATAATTCAACCTATGGAGTATTCACTTTAAATTTTATCACTCCCGCTTTCTACGAAATAGTTTTTAATGTAAATCCTAAAGAAACAAAGCAACTCACTTTCTTATAAATAGAAAATATATTGCGATCCTATTGGTGATTTTTATTCTTTTCCTTACAGATAATACTTAGTAGATTAAGTTACATGTTTGCGTATTAATAAGAGTAGCCATAAAGGTGTATATCCCCGCTAAATTCTGTCGCTCAAGCCTCATAGTTTTAATTTTCACTCTTTATCGATAAAAATAATCTGAAACCAACTACCAAAAAATCAATTTGGTATTAACCTAAAGTTATCAGCCAATAACTTATTTCTATTATCTTATTTATAAAAGAACGGCTAGTATTAAATTGCAGTAGAAATTCAGCTTAACCCACAAGGGATAGATTTTATGGCATTAGACTCCCGTGTGGGTAAAAGGTAAATCCGATATAACCATCATTAGGAGAATAATATGAATTAAAATAACGATTCCTCACCAAACATGGATACCGAAGGTAATCCTATCAAGCAATATTGGCAACCGGACAGGAGTAGTCTCGCTGATAATAGTGCTTCTATCGCTTCTACCAAAGGGGCAACCGCCATGTTATTGCCAAATGGCAGAGTGATCGCCTGGGGAAATGACCCTAGTAGTCAAATCCCGCCCGATATTGCCCAATTGCAAGATATCGTTAGCCTGAGTGCAACAGATGACGCTTTCGCGGCTCTGCGGAAAAACCGTAGCGTGGTCGCTTGGGGAAATGAAAACGAAGGTAATGGTGGTCAAATACCTGATGAAATTGCTCAATTGACGGATATTATCAGTTTAAAGGCAACAAGTTCTGCCTTCGTTGCCCTACGGACAAACGGTAGCATAGTTGCTTGGGGAGATGAATTTTATGGCGGTAAAATACCTGAGGAAATTGCCCAATTGCAGGATATTACCAGCCTGAGTTCAACAATAAACGCATTTACTGCCCTACGGGAAAATCGCAGCGTGGTCTCTTGGGGAATTAAAAATTGGGGCGGTCAAGTTCCGCCAGAAATAGCTAAATTGCAGGATATTGTCAGTATCAGTGCAATAGTTTCTGCTTTCGCAGCCCTACGATCGGACCGCAGTGTTGTCGCTTGGGGGTTCAAGAACTCAGGTACTCAAATCCCACCAGAAATTGCTCAATTGCGGGATATTGTCAGTCTAAGTGCAACAAATTTTGCTTTTGCCGCCCTACGGGCAAATCACAGTGTTGTTGCTTGGGGCGACCAATCTTCGGGTGGCAATATTCCACCGGAAATTGCCCAATTACAGGATATCGTCAGTCTGAGTTCAAGTTCAGAAATTCTTGCTTTCGCAGCCCTACGGGCAAACCGTAGTGTAGTCGCTTGGGGACATCCAGATTGGGGCGGCAAAATCCCATACGATATTGCCCGATTACAGGATATTGTCAGTCTGAGTTCAATATGTTCTATCACAGGTGCTACTTTTGCAGCCCTTCGGGCGAACGGTAGCGTGGTCACTTGGGGAGAACAGAAATATAGCGACCAAGTTCCGCCCGACATTGCCCGATTACAGGATATTATCAGTCTGAACTCAGTAGGTAATACTTTCATCGCCCGGCGAGCAAACTTCCGCTTGGTCACATGGGGTCGCTATCCTATGCCCCCTGAAATTGCAAGATGGCAGGATATTGTCAGCCTGAGTTCAACAGGTAATGCTTTCGCGGCCTTGCGGGCGAACGGTAGCATGGTTGCTTGGGGAGATGAACGTTATGGCGGCCAGGTTCCGCCAGAAATTGCCGCATTAAAGGATATCGTCAGCCTACATTCAGCAATAGGCTCATATAGTAATATAGGAAGCTCATTCACAGCCCTACGAGCAGACCGCAGTGTGATCTCCTGGGGTAATGTCAGTGTTCCACCCGAAATCGCCAAATTAAAGGATATTGTCAGCCTGAGTGCAGCAAATGATGCTTTCGCAGCCCTACGGGCGAACGGTAGCGTAGTTACCTGGGGATACCAATTGAACGATTATGGAAAAAGAATCGCTGGCTCTGACGTCCAGGTCCCCCCCGGAATAGCCCGATTACAAGATATCGTCAGCCTAAGCGCATCAGGAAATTCATTCGCAGTCTTACGGAGGAATGGCCAGATAGTGGCTTGGGATATTAATAACGATAATATAGTACACAGTGAATATGATGATTAGCCCATTGTTATTATAAATTACTAAAAAACACTAAAACCAAGGCTGAGCTATAATATCTCGGTTCGGCCTATCGTTTATTCCATTTGGAATATTAGCTCTCCCGTCTTGTTATTACCAAAATCACTTTTCAAATAAAAATTAAAAGATAATAACTTTATGAAATAATTTGGAATGTAAATCCTAAAGAAACCAAAATAACCCACTTTTTTATAAAAAGAAAAAATATTAATCCACCCCTGGTGATTTTTATTCTTTGCTTTACAGATAATCATTACAAGATTATGTTATATATTTAAGTTACATATTTGCGTATTAATAAGGATAGCCATAAAGATATATATCCCCGCTAAATTCTGTCGCTCAAGTCTCATAATTTTAATTTTTACTCTTTATCGATAAAAATAATCTGAGAATAACTACCGAAAAATCAATTTAGCATTAACCTATAGTTATCAGCCAATAAAATTTTTCTATTATATTATTAATCAAATGTTGGGACTAAACACCTAGTCTGGAAATATCTTTATCAGTGAAGCAGAAAAACAAGCATTAGGGGCGGAAGTAGCAAACCGTTTAATATAAATAGTTCAGGAATGGAGATTCCATTCCTGATTATGGTGATTTAATTGGGTCTAACACTCAATTAAATCGGATGACAAGTTCTCATTTATTTCTCTTGATGAGATATATTGGTGCCGCTATCTTGTACATAATCATCAAAAACAATAATAAAACTGTTATGAGAAACAGAATATGATTTTTCAATACCTTTCTGTATTACTGACAATGTAAGACCATGCGTATCGGATAGATCCCACACCTTTACATCTTCACAATCAAGATCTAAATATTCCTCTCTACCTTCCTCTCCACATTTATTAACCGAAACTTTAACCGGTTCAGTTGAGAGATTTTTAACATAAATCATAAATCCTCCACTATATCAACAATATAAATTTGTATTTAATTCAATGGCATAATAACGGAAATTAAATTAATAAAACTAGTGCAAAAATAAAATTTTTTTAGGCAGATGGTATCGAATATAAAGAATCTATCCGGTTACCGTTATTTACAACCGAGCTATCATAAATAATTATGTAGCCATTTAATCTTATTGAATATAACAATGTAACACTATCTTTGCGTGCTACTGACATTAAAAAACCGCGCTGATCTGATCTATCCCATTGAACCACCTCTCCTTTATTAATTTCAATATATTCGTCATTACCTTCGTCACTACTCCATTTACTAATTGCAACTTTAACCACAGTCTCTGAAAGACTTTTGACATAAATCATATTAAACTCTCCATTATATCAACGTAGATTTATTTAGCTCTAATTTAAAAACACCCTAATATGTACCATAATGAAATATAAGTATAGATAAAAAAACCAACAAAACTACTATTATTTGCGTGACCTCCATCAAGGTTTTATACTTCGAAAAGAAAATATTTAAAATTACATTCATTGGGTTAATAGAAACATTTACTATTTAAACTTAGTAATTCAATATTACATTGATGAAAATTTCCTATCATAGATTTACATCTATTCCCGTTTTAACCTTTGAGCATAACGTTGTGCTAATACCGCACACACTATCAACTGAATTTGATGAAAAATGGCGGAGCCGCCTGTTACCCCAGTTAGCTGGTAAAAGACTTCGGATAGTGACACGTCGCATCAATTAATCCGAGGTATTAGATTTGATTTTTTAAGAAAATAATAAAAAACCATTTATATTTTATGGGGATATATTTTAACGCTGGTGCTAATTTAGGAATAATTGTAGTTGTATTTTTCATTTCTTTGGCAATAATACATTTTCAATTAAACGGAATAATTAAAAGAAAGCTCTATAGCAGAATCTTAATTATTGAATAAAACCAGATATCCCTATTTTTGGCAGCGTTGAGAAGCGAAAAGCCCGCGCCGATATGTTCTCAATCACGCATGACTATAATGTGTCCGTTCCGGTAACCAGCGTTCAATTAAGGCACGGGCATGTTCAGGATAGTGCTGGTGGATATGACGAGCAATACGCTGCACTTCCGGCAGCATCCCTTGATCTCGCAACAAATCAGCTACCTTAAATTCCACATTCCCAGTTTGGCGTGTTCCTAATAGCTCCCCGGGACCGCGAATTTCCAGATCTTTCTGTGCGATAACAAACCCATCATTACTGTCCCGGAGCACTTGCAGGCGTATTCTGGCGGTACTGCTCAACGGCGTTTTGTAAAGCAACACGCAATGAGAGGCGATAGCACCACGGCCAACTCGTCCGCGTAATTGATGAAGTTGCGCCAAGCCAAGCCGTTCCGGGTTATCAATGATCATCAAACTGGCATTAGGCACATCCACACCGACTTCGATAACCGTTGTTGCAACCAGAAGTTGTAGCTCTCCACGCTTAAAAGCCTCCATCACTTCCAGCTTTTCGGCGGCTTTCATTCGGCCATGCACCAACCCGACTTTCAGTTCCGGCAAGGCGAGAGTCAATTCTTCACTGGTAACTTGTGCCGCTTGAGCTTCCAGTACATCGGAATCTTCAATCAGCGTACAGACCCAATAGGCTTGTCTGTTTTCATCAAGGCAGGCATTTTTGATCCGTTGGATAATCTCTTCACGACGTGTATCCGGGATCGCAACGGTCGTTACCGGTGTTCTCCCCGGCGGCAGTTCATCAATAATAGAAGTATCAAGATCGGCATAAGCAGTCATTGCTAAAGTTCGGGGGATAGGGGTTGCCGTCATTATCAATTGGTGAGGATGAAAACCCTGTTCGCGCCCCTTTTCCCACAAAGCCAGACGTTGATGCACGCCAAACCGATGTTGCTCATCAATAATCACCAACGCCAGACCGGAAAATTTAACCTGTTCCTGAAACATGGCATGTGTGCCAACAATCATAGCGACCTGCCCGCTGGCAATGGCTTCCTGTTGTTTCTGACGTGCTTTCCCTTTTTGTTTACCCGCCAGCCAGCCGATCTGAATCCCCAAAGGCTCCAGCCATTGTCGGAAGGTATTAGCGTGCTGCTCTGCCAGTAGTTCAGTCGGCGCCATCAGGGCAACTTGTTTACCATGCGTAATAACCCGCAACGCAGCCAATGCGGCAACCAGCGTTTTTCCTGAACCAACATCTCCTTGAATCAGTCGCATCATCGGAACATCTTTTGCCAGATCTTGCTCAATGTCCGCTACAACCCGTTGTTGCGCGTTAGTTGGAGAAAATGGCAGACGGTTGAGGAATTGCTGTTTTAACTTGTTTTCAGTCGGCAGCGACTGAGCATGATGGCGTTGTGCGCCCGCTCTAGCTTCTAACATACTTAAATGATGAGCCAGAAGTTCTTCCAGGATCAGGCGGCGGTGAGCCGGGTGTTTGCCGGTTTCCAGATCAGCCAGAACAATATCTGGCGTGGGGCGGTGCAGGGTATGTAATGCTTGTGGCAGGCTGATCATAGAACGGCTTAACTCTTCCGGCAGGAGTTCGTTGATCGCACAGGTATCAAGCAATTGCAGGGCCTGCTCAATCAGCTTACGGAGAGCCGCCTGACGAACACCTTCCGTCGTCGGATAAATAGGCGTTAATGTTTCTTGAAGACGTACATTTCCAGCATAATTTTGAATCTTATACTCAGGATGGATAATTTCCGCTCCCTGACTACCTCTTTTGATTTCACCGTAAGCAACAACCTGCTTCCCTTTTGCCAGATTGTTTTTCATTGCCGCAGAGAAATTAAAAAAACGCAGTGTAAGTACACCAGTGCCATCACTGATTTGGCAGGTCATCATCCGGCGGCGGCCAAAAATAACATTGGTATGGAGGATTTCTCCGGTGACTGTGGCATGGATACCCGGTAAAAGATCATTAATCGTATAAAGGCGGGTCTGGTCTTCATAACGAAGCGGGAAGTGCAATAGCAGATCCTGCAAGTTGATCAGGCCCATTTTTGCCAGTTTAGCTGCCTGACTTGCCCCGACGCCATGCAGGGAAGTTAAAGGGATGGCATCAAGCAGTTGGCCTTTCATGCGATTTCTTCTCTCCATTGCTTGCTTGACAGTTCGTCATGTTTCATTGGTTGCGAACCGGTCTTGCTTATTTTCCATAATAATACAGACCAGGTTAATGTAATCAACGTAATATTTTCCTAATAATTGGTTGAAAATCATGTCAATACACTGTGGGTAAACACCTGTAATCATCAAGGTTATCAACCAAATTTAGCAGCACGCTCCCGTAATGATGAAAAAATAATCAAAAAAAAGTGTTTAAATCCTACCTCTCATCTGTATAACCCTCTGTGACCCCGGTGAACAACATACCATTTGGGCAAATTGATGGTGTGTATTTTATTCCCAGGTTCTGTCGGTTGCTGGCTTATGTCTCGAAGTTGGGAACGATTCTGTCAGGGGGAATAATAGCCGGGTTATGCTATCAATATGTTTGGAGAAATAGTCATGGGCCAAAGAAAATATCTGACTCAGTCAGAAATAGAAAGTATGCTGGAAATGGCGAAAGTCGGTGCTAATCCAGAGCGGAACTATTGTCTGGTGTACATGAGTTTTATCCATGGTTTTCGTGTCAGCGAAGCCAGACATTTACGGTTATCTGATATGGAATTGAAAGAGCGATGCCTGTATATCCGGCGGTTAAAAGGAGGATTTTGTACTAACCATCCTCTGTTGCTCCGTGAGGTTCGGGCGATTAAGGCATGGCTTAAAGTGCGCAAAACTTTCTTGGGGGCAGATAGTGATTGGTTGTTTTTGTCACGCTCTGGGAAGCCACTTACGCGTCAGCGGATTTACCAGATTATTAGTCGATTAGGGCAATTGGCGAATATTGCTGTCGTGCCGCATCCGCATATGTTGCGTCATGCCTGTGGTTTTGCCCTTGCAGACCGGGGAGTGGATACCCGACTGATACAAGATTATCTTGGACATAAAAACATTCGTCACACTGTGCGTTATACAGCGAGTAATGCTGAACGTTTTCAAGGAGTTTGGGGCGTGAAAGGCAAACGTTAATCACTACAATTAGGACCATTTTGACAATTGAGATACACCCACCACGAAACTATACTGAAACTTTTCTAATAATGAAAGATACAGAATTGTATATCTTTGTAAAGCATTATGTATTCTAACACAGCTATACCAAAATAGCCTAATTTTTCCCTGCAATACCCCAAAACACCTCCTTTCCCAGGTTCCTTTTTTGAAATTGTTGCTCTTATTTTTCGAAATCAACAACAAAATATTCTTAAATTTTGTGATTGGTCATTGAATTATTTTATATGTGGCGAATTTTTGAACATAAATTCCAATGTGTATCTCAATTGTCAAAATGGTCCTAATTGACAATTTTATGTACAGCTAAGTGTTACTGATAATCAGCAAATGTATGTAAAGTTAAGTCTGATTTTTGTTCTATAGTTAAGCGGGATTAATTAAATGAAAAAGATATTAAAGATAAGCGTCGTGGCGGCGTTGGTTTTGGGGGCAGCTTCGGCTGCTAATGCGGCGAATAACGCCACAGTAACTATTACTGGTACTGTTTCGGATGTGACATGTGACATTACCAGTGGCGTGAAAAATGGTGATGTCAGTTTGGGTAACCGCAAGCCAAGTGAATTCATCGCTGGTAAGAATAAATTTAATGGCATGTATATTATTGATGAATATAAATCTTTTACTGTTGGTGTCAGCGGCTGTGGTGGTACTGTTGAGGCAAAAAAATCACTTAAGTTGTTGGTGTCAGGGACTACGATAGGAGCAAGCACTGACATATTTAATGATGGTCAGGGTAATGTGGAGGGGCAAATTCCAAATGCGGGTGTTGCATTAACCTATAAGGTTGGTGGTGATGGAACGGAAGAGCTTCTTAAGAAAGACAGCCGTATCGTATTGGCTTCATCAAAAGATACAACTCCTAAAGCGGAAGACTTTAATAACAAATCTGTGGTCTTTAAAGCTTATATGGCGTCAGTAGGTGCGAACCCATCTCCTCAGAACATTCATGCTCCTCTTAATTTTTCCATAGCGTATGAATGATTATTGATTCAATAACCAGCCTGAGGAGCCTTTCTTCAGGCTTCTTTGGTTGCAAATTCTGGATGATTAAAACGGTGTTTTATAAACCGCTGTTGGCTGAGTGAAAAGAGAAAAATGATGATCAGTAAACTCCGACTTCCTAACATCATAGTAAAAAGCTTTGTATTGAGCGCGTTTTTGTTCGCGTCACAGAGCCAGGCCGAAGGCGGATTTGGCATCGATGCTACACGCATTATTTTCTTACAGGATAAAGCGGAAACAACAGTCTCAGTACGCAATACAACAACCAATATCCCTTACCTAGTGACAACTAAAATTACTCGCACCGTTGATGGCAACGGTAAAGCACCCTTTTACGTCTCTCCTCCTTTATTCCGTTTGGACCCTAAGGGAACCAATGTCCTGCGCATCTTAGGTGATACCAGTAAGTTGCCAACCGATCGGGAAAGTGTCTTTTATTTTAATGCTTCCGCGATTCCCGGTAGGAATCCTCCGGGCCAGCGCTTTGAAAGCGCCAAAATTGGCGGTGGAATAGCTTATGCCATCGGCAATACCATCAAACTATTTTATCGGCCAACGGGATTAGCGGGAACGCCAGAGCAGGCATACAAAGCGCTGCGTTTTACCCATGCTGCCGGGGGCATTCAAGTCAGTAATAATTCGCCTTATCACATCAGCTTTACGCAGATCAAAGTTGATGGGGTGCCAGTGAAGTTTTCTGATAGTCATCCGCAAATGCTGGCACCTTTTAGTACCCACGTTTATCCCGCTCAGAATAGTCAGAATAAAAAGAAAGTGGAATGGGCAGTGATCAACGATCTCGGTGGAGGAGATAACTTCAATGGCACAATCCAATAAAACCGGTATCTCAATGGTTCTGTATGTACGCAGGTACCTGAGTTACATCGGTATGGCGGGGGTTTTGTGGCTTTTTGCTAGTCCTTTGTGGGCGAAGAATTCTGTCAATGCCAAGTTTAAGGCCACAATCACCCAAGGGACGTGTGATATCTCTGCGAGCGACAGCAATATCGAACTCGGTACTGTGCAATTTAAAGACGTAGTATCAGGCAAAATCAACAAGGAAGCCTATCTGACGCTGAAAAATTGCACTGCTGTGGTCAATAAAGACAGTATTACTCCCACAATCACCGTTACCGGCGATCACGTTGATACGGATGAAACGCTGTTTCGTAATCGTGATAAACAAAGCCCGGCAATGGGCGTTACTGTGCAATTGAAGACACTCAATGGCGGGGAGTGGTCCTCGGATTTGAAGAACGGAGTCCCATTTCACTTGGCTAATAAAGGCACAATCATAAATGACCACGCCCCTTCTGTTTCTGTGCCGGTCAAGTTTTCACTGATGTGTGCTCCAGTCGTCGGTGAATCGGCAGCTGATTGCAAAAAGACAGGCAAAATCAGCGCAACGATGACATTTACGTTTGATTATCGCTGATGTTATCGGCATTGCAGTGCGATATCTGTTAACAGAAAGAATCATAGAATTAATTTGAGGCAAGTACGATGTTTGGGACAGTGACAGGACAAGAAAAGAATAGGCTGAATGACCCGTTGGCCTGTCTGACCAAGGGTAGGTATGCGGTAATGCGCTGCTTCTGCTGTTCTATCTTGGTTCTATTGTTTCTGGTGGGCAGTGGGGCGGCTGAGGGGCATTACCCCAGAAGCACGAGTGGAGTGGATGTGGAGTTTTATGCTGGGATTATTCCAGAACCTTGTGATATGGAGATAAGCAGCGGAGGTACGCTGGATTTCGGTTCGTTGTCGGCAGCGAGCTTTGCAAAGCCAGGGGATATATTAAGCCCTCATAAGCTTCAATTGAAGTTGACTAATTGTGGCTATCCGAATGCCAATACTCTCAGTAGTCCCGAGATATCTGTGGAAGGTACTACTATCAACAACGGACGCATCATGTTCCGTGATTCTGATGGCCCTGATAGTTCTGAGGGATTTGGATTTGTTCTCATGTATTCAGTGTCGGATGATGGAGGCGACGAGATTGATTGGGGTGACTTAATATCCACTGGAAGGGGTACATCGCTAGACGATCTTGGTATTGAAATTGAAGACCAGCAGGCGGAAGTTCCTATAGTGGTAGCGATCGCTAGGGAGCGGCAGGGTGATGGTGTTATTCGACCTGGTCAATTACATGCGAGTGTCACTTTTACATTTACCTATCGGTGAGGGCGGTTTATCACGGAGGATACAAAGTGGGAAACGAGTGATAAGGGGAGTTGGATGAAAATGAATAATAAAAAACTTATGAACAGTTGTTTAATAGGCTATCGCAATCGGACAAAGTATTTGTTACTCGTCATGATAATGGTCGGGTTGAGTGTCAATTTGGTTTTGCCGGTGCAAGCTCAAACTCAACCTCACGACACAACTGCTCATTTTTCATTGGACGGTTTTCTGTTGCCCCCGACTTGTGTGCTGTCAGTGAATGGCATGTCCGGTGGCAAATATTCTATAAACTACGAAAAACCTTACAGGGCCAATCAGTTCAAGGATGGTGTATCTCTGGAAGAAACGAGAAAAACGTTAAAATTCACTCTGTCGGGTTGTAATCAGGCACCTCTCAAAGGGGACGGCACTCAAATTAGAAAGCAACCGACTCTGTTCGTATGGGGTAATAAGGACACTGATAGTAACAATCTTTACCTTTTCTGGATGCCAGGTTCTACCGCTAAGTGGGTGGGAATTTTGCTGAGCAAAGAGGGGGGAGTTAACCAGGGACCAGTCAAGGTGAAGTCTGTCGAGGACCCGGTACGCTTCGATTTTGAACCTAACCTTGATAAGGACGATGGTCAATCCATGACATTTTCGGTGGTTATGGCCGGTGATAAAGAACATAGAGTGATCGGAGGAGAACTCCTTGTCTCTATACATTTTGAGTTTGAGTATTCGTGATAACTAAGTTCAGGTACGCCTGATAAATGTTGCCAGAAGTGAAGTGGAAGGTATGAATATAAAAACGGTGAATATAAAAGCGTGGATAATGGGATTATTGGGGCTATGGGCAATGATGGCGTTACCGGCTCATGCCGGTCTGATGCTAGGACAGACACGGCTGGTTTATCATCAAAGTGACAAAGTACAAAGTATCTCGTTGCAGAATTCGGGTGATGGCGCGTATCTGATACAAGCGGCAGTGACCTCATGGGATGATACCAAGACTCGGTCATCGGCGTTTACTGTGCTGCCCCCCTTATTTCGTATAGAAGGTAACAGTGCGAATGTGATGCGCGTTATCCGTACCGGTGGTGATTTCCCGGCTGATCGTGAGTCACTGTTTCGTCTTCGCATCAATGCGATTCCTGCGGGGGTAGTTCCCCGTGAGTCTGATGGGCAACAGGATAAGGTTGATGCATCCTTGTCTATCTCGCTAGGTATGAACATTAAATTTATTTACCGGCCAGATAATCTACCGATGACACCGAAACAGGCGTATTCCCGGCTGACGTTTACGCGAACCAGCAATGCCGTCGTGGTGGTTAATCCGACGCCGTATTACCAAACGTTTTCTTGGCTGAACTTGGCTGGTGAAAGCATAAACCTGAATAAAGCGCCATCCATGTTAGCGCCTTTTGGTCAGGTGACTTATTCCCTGACCGGCTTGGCAGGTAAAGCGGCTGATAAGGTGACGTGGGCGATGATGACCGATTTCGGGGGAGAAAGTAAGCCGCAGAACGGTGTATTGCAGAGCCACTAAGCAATGTTTTGGACTGAGTAATATTTTTGGGATGAAGAAATACTGCATGGCATTAATGGGATACTTCAATGAAACAGATATATACAGCTGTGTTGTGTACTTTGTTAATGATCTTGCCTGTATCGCGACTGAAAGCAGAGCCTCAGGGGATGTTTATCGATGAGCCGCGTGTGATCTACCTTGGGTCATCCAGCAACGGTGCTATGTCGACTTTCAGTAATAACAGTGACGACAACTACCTTATTCAGTCAATGGTACGGGAAATGGACCCAAAGAGCGGTTTACCGACAGCGGTTAATGCGCCGTTTATCGTGATTCCTCCTCTGGGCAAGGTGAATGCGCACAGTAGTCAAGTACTGAAAATCCTTCGCACTGGTGGGGACTTTCCAAAAGATCGTGAGTCGGTGTTCTTTCTGAATGTGCGCCTGTTGCCTTCCGAGAAGGAAAATTCTGTGCCAAATAACCTTGTCCAGATGAAAGTGGTCATGACTCTGGCAGTGAAGTTGTTCTATCGCCCGAAAGGATTACCAAAAGAGGGGGTTGCTGGAGCAGTGAAGCAGTTACAGGTATCGGTCAAGGAAGATACTGTGACTCTAACGAATCCGTCGCCGTTCTGGGTAACGTTGCAGACTTTGAAGGTGAATTCGTTTGCTGTGCCTGTTGGGAGTTTGTTCAGTATGGTGCCGCCATTGAGTCAGCAGAGCTGGTCACTACCATCGGGTAAAACACTACCGGGCAGTCATGTCACAGTATTGTGGCGAGCTATCGATGAATTTGGTTTAAATACCGATGAAGAGAGCCGGTCCGTTGTTGTCTCTGGCAGCCACTAGCTAATAGTGAGTGGCGTTGCAGATATCAACAGAAGATATGTGAGCAATGGACCTATCATTAAATAATAGAGATGGCAATTAAGAATGAAAGTATTAATTCCGGCAATAAGCTGTCGTTCAGAACGTCCGTCTATTTGTCGTATAAATCCGGGCATTTCCACCGCTATATCCTTGTCAAAATGCGGAATAGGATTGTGCCTTTCTCCGGTTTTTTGCCGGATGATGCTGGTATTACTGGCGGGTTGGCATACTCAGGTAACAGCGCGTGACTATTTTGATCCTTCTTTATTGGAGTTTGGCCAAAGTTCAGGGCAAACGGTGGATTTATCACAGTTTGAAACTGCTGGTGGTCAGGCACCGGGAACTTACCGAGTTGACATCTACATTAATGGTACTTTCTTTGATTCACGTGATGTTACGTTCCAGCATAATGGTGCTGGTAGTAACGAGCTGGTTCCCGTACTTACCCCAGATTTATTGGAGGCTGCGGGTGTCAATGTGAGTAGTATACCGGCATTAAAAGCATTACCGGCGGATAAGCCAATGGGTAGTCCATTAAGCAAATTCATTCCTCAGGCCACGGCTCATCTGGATTTTTCTCAGATGAAGTTGGGCTTGAGTGTTCCCCAGATAGCGATGAAACCTTTGGAGAATGGTCTGGTTGATCCAAAGTTGTGGCAAGAGGGGATTCCGGCTTTTTTATTGAATTACAATATTAATGGCAATCGGAACCGACGCTCACAATCTGGCAATAAACAGACGAGTCAGAGTCTGTTCGGTAGCTTTAATTCTGGGTTGAATTTGGGGGCCTGGCGTCTTCGTAATACTGCCACCTATTCTTATAGTGCTCAGACTTATAATTGGTATGACTCATTTAATGGTCCAGTGAAGAAAACGACTCAATCCCAGCAAAGTTGGAATTTCTTACAAACCTATTTGCAGCGTGATGTAGTGATGTTACGCAGTGATCTGACGATAGGGGATACCTCGACTGGCAACGTGGCGGGTCAGGTATTTGATGGTTTTCCTTATCGGGGTATTGGGCTTGCTACCAGTGACTCAATGATGCCTGGCAGGCAGAGTGGTTTTGCACCGATTATCAGCGGGATAGCTAAATCCAATGCGCAGATTACGGTGACGCAGAATGGAAGCGTGATTTACCAAACCAACGTCGCGCCAGGCCCATTTCGTATCACAGATCTGGTCAGTAGCAGTACTGCGGGCGACTTACAGGTAACGATAACCGAGGCGGATGGTACCCACCATGGGTTCAGTCAAGCCTATTCTAGTTTGCCCATGATGCTGCGGCAGGGGCAATTTAAGTACGAAGTGGCAGCCGGACGCTATCGTGCGGGGGGATACAACAATCGTAAGCCGGTGTTTGGCATGGCCTCGATGATTTACGGTTTGCCTGGCAACGTCACATTATACGGTGGGGGTTTGGTGGCGCAATCGTACCAGTCTGCGGCGCTGGGGGCTGGGTTTTCCCTTGGTATGATGGGGGCGTTATCTGCGGATGTCACGACGGCTCGAACTCGGTTGCAAAATGCGACTAACTTCCTGCGCGGGGAGTCTTACCGTGCTAAATATTCGAAAAGTATGCTGACCACTGGCACGACAGTGGATTTAACCGCGTACCGCTATTCCACCCGTAATTATCTGAGTTTCTCGGATGCGAATATCCAAGGCTACAGTGTTTGGGGAGAACTTCCCTATTGGATGTCTGAACGGCGGCGTAGTAGTTGGCAAACGAGACTAAGCCAGTCATTGCCCGGTAATTATTCCTTGTGGCTCAGTGGTCGGCGGGATAACTACTGGGGCAGCTCTAAAACCAATACCACTCTGTCGATGGGGTTGAATGGTTCTTTCTACCGTGTGGGTTGGGGGCTTAATTACAGCATTGATCGCATGCGAGGTAATGGTGATTGGCCTGAGAACCGGCAAATTTCGTTGAACGTGAATGTTCCTCTGAGCTTATTTGGCTCCTATGCGGCCCTGAATAATGCGTATGCTAATTATAATTTTTTCCGTGATAGTTCCGGGCGTAGCAATAGCCAGCTAGGGTTAGGTGGCTCCGTATTGGATGACAATAGTCTGTCCTGGAGCGTATCACAAAGCCAAGCTAATCAAGGGCAAGGAAACAGTGGTTCCGTGTCGATGGGATACAATGGCGCTTTCGGGCAGGCGAACTTGGGATACAACTACGATTCACAGGGGGGGCGTAGTGTGAACTATGGGTTTAACGGAGGATTGATTGCTCATCAGCATGGTGTCACCTTGGCATCGCGTATTGGCGATGCTGCTGTGTTAGTGCGAACAGCGGGGGTTGAAGGTGTGCGTGTGATGAACTCCAGCTCGGTTACTACTGATCGCTGGGGGTATGCGGTTATGCCATATGCTAGGACGTACAGCCGTAACAGTATCAGCTTAGACCCGTCATCGCTGCCTGAAGGGGCGAATATGGAGCAAGGCAGCAAGAACGTATTCCCGACGAAAGGGGCTGTTGTGATAGTGGATTACCCCGTACGTATTGGGCAGCAATTGCTGATGAATCTCACCTATCACGGTAAACCTGTACCGTTTGGGGCAATGGCGGGGCTGAAAGGGGAGGCAGATACAAATCTGGCGGCGATAGTGGGAGATGGTGGGCAAGTGTACCTGAGTGGTATGCCGTCTAAGGGGGTACTGAAAGTGAAGTGGAGTAATACACCGGATAGCCAGTGCGAGGTGGCATTTGACCTGGGAGCACCTCCGGTAAAGAAGAAAGGCGATAAGAGTTGGAGTCCAATGAGGCAACTGAACGAAACCTGCCGTTAAAAAGGGATGCTGTATGGTGACAATCTGCACGGGCAATCCAATGCAGAAAACCAAAAGAAGAGGAATCCCTGAGAGGTGGATGTATTTCGGCTGAGACGGGGTGATGGCAACGAATGAGAAGTTCTAACAGGACAATTGGGGAGTAATCCTTGGTTGGGTATCGCATGAATATGAATAAAATGTTTATTAACAGGATAATGCAGGCTGTTGGTCGGATGGTAGCTTATCGTTGCCAGTGGCAGTGGCCGACATGGGCAGGCGTGATATGCCTATCTGTGGGTATCTTTTCTTCCTCCTCGGTACTTGCTACACAAGTAGAATACTGGAATGCGGCGGCAGTCAGTGATGCGCTTGGGCCTAGGCAAGCAGTGCCGTGGAATCGCTCTGTCATCACCTATCCAGCATCGGGGAAAGCAAACTTAGGCGCAAATATTGTGTTTCCCAATGTGTCATCAATGTTGTGGCAAGGAGATGACCCCAAAATAACGATGGAGAACGCTAAGTTTCGGCTCGTATCTAAGGGGAAAATCTTTGACGCTTTGCAAGTTAGCTCGGGTACATACAACTGTAAAATTAAAGCTAGCTTTAAGGATAATCGTCCGGGAACAGCGGAAAAGCGTTTTTCGCTGGATATGATGAATAATTCAGGTCTTAATCAAACTGAATACGAATCTCTTGAAGTAAACAATGGCGATACCAAGGTTGATGAAGATGTAAAAAATGCGGCATTGCAAGATTTCAAATTCGATGTTTCTTGTAGTGGGGACAACTTTTCATGGCAGCGACATCCCGATCAGAAGATCAAATTCGACACGAGTCCTAATGGTGATCTTGTAGGATTTCAGGTTAAGACCTCAAGTGAGAACGATTTTGTGGTTTGGCAACGACCACTAGGTAGTCTCCCTGAGATCAAAGACCCTACAGTAATATTGCAGCCCCCAGAGTGTTTTATTCCGGTTTTTACTGGCAGGAGATTTAGCTTTGGTGAGGTTCAGCCAATAGACGAACCCCCGGGAAGCGGTCAGTTCAACCCCGTCAAACTCAAGGACATGAACTTTATTATGCGAGTTTCCTGCATTGTCACCGAAGGAGAAAATACAGGTGGCACTGTAATTGTGGTGGCATCTTCTAATCATATAATGCCAGGTACTCAGAATCAAATGTTGCGGGTGATGCATAATGCAGAGGCTGATAGTAAAGAGATTGATAATGAAGCGTTGGGGGTAAAGCTTGAGCTGTCTAGCGTAGAAGTCCAAGGACCTTCTAAGAGTGGTCCGGTTAGTTTCAGTGCTGATCCTGATCCTAAATTTAGTTGTATGGGGAATGTTGTTGTGGGTAAAGGTAATACAACTCAGTCAATGAATAAGCAAATAACATTTGCCGACGGTAGTAATAGTACAGATGCAGGAACTGGTGGTTTTGTGTGCCTTCAAGTAGAGAACCCTACACCATCTACAGCACCTACACAACAGACTACGAAGTTTAACTTCAATGTCACTGGAAGCCTCTGGCAACTCCAGAGATTGAAGCTTTCGGATTATGGTTATTTCCAGACGAATTTGGACATGACGTTGGTAAGGCCATAGCGCCTGCGGAGAGCGTTATTTTTACACAAATCATTAAATATGGTGGGCGGATTAGCCTATAGGTATTTCATTTCAGATAAATCACAGTATTTCATTTCTCATGTGGTAACAGGTAAACCAGTTAGTCACCGGGGGAGAGTAAAATGACAATCAATGTTAATGATTCAATGCTGCTTCAAATAAGCGGCAGTCAGACCGATTTGCTTGGAAGTCAGACTATTACGGGTAAACAAAGTAATCATGGGGATTTTCGTCTGCCTGCCTGCTTGTCTCATTTGAATGATACACCGTTGTACATGGCGGTCGCGTATTGGGGATTATTGAAGGGACGCGGATTTACTAAACGTGAAATCAGCCAGGTGTTCCGAGTGACAGAACGCCGGGCAACAGATGTGATGAATTATATCTACAATGAGCGACGTGATGTGATTGCCTGTGAAAAAGTCTTCTTTCGTGAGAAGCAGGGAAGTCGTCGGCTGATGCTGATTGTTACGGCAGTCGTTGAACCAATGCCCCAGAAGGGCCAGGCGCCGTTAACGAAAACGGTGAAGTCGACGCGCTCCCGGACATCATCACAAGCTAATCACATGCGCACTTGGTTTTTGCAGCGGGCTTGTGTTCCGTTTATCTCCTGAGTCGTATCACACATGTGGCGGTCTGGTGGGACATGATGGAAGATGAGTTTTTATCGATTGTGTGTGTGATGCCTTATGGGATGCTGATAAGCCGGGTGGTACTGGTTATCGGTATTGTATTGCTGACTGTCTGTGGATTTTTATTGGGCAACAAAATTCGCTATTCGCTGTATCCCCGTATGCTGTTAGCGTATTGGTGCCGAACATGGATTTTGCCACTGTTGTTTATCGCTATCGGGTTGGTATTGATGTTTGGTGTGGGGGGAGAGGGTTGGTTAGACCGAATACTGGATGAGGTTGATTCAGCATTGATTGGTCTGTTCTTTGATAACCGGGATGACGTGCGGCTGGTGCCGTCATTGCCGGTAGTGTCTTGTGAGTCGGCTGTGGATAGCGCTGTTGGCTGTTCACCTGCTGATTTGCACGGGCTATCCGGTTTAGTTTCTGTTACGGCTGACTCGCATCACATCCGGCATAATTCGGATTTTGCGCATAATATTCGCTAACTGAATACGGTCTTTGGTGGTCAGCCGGATAAAAGCGCAGTAAACACGACCATCTTTCTCTTCTGTATTCATACCTTGAATACTGGAATTGGCTGCGTTAATGGCGGCAGTTAGATTTGCCAAAGCCCCTTGGTGGTTAAACATATCCACTTTTATTTCGGCGGTGAAATCGTTATTGATCTCTTTATCCCATTCAACGGCCATAAATTTTTCGGGTTCTTTCTGATAGCCTCGAATATTACGGCAGGATTCATGGTGGATAACCAACCCTTTGCCGGGGCTGATATGGGCGATAATCGGGTCTCCGGGGATGGGGCGGCAGCATTTGGCGAAAGTAATCAGCACACCGTCAGCGCCTTTGATGGGCAATTTACGTGCTCTGTTGTTATGGCTACCGGTGCTTGTGGTATTTTCCTGTGCGCCTAACAGGTTGCGGGCGACCACGATACTCATGGTATTACCAAGCCCGATTTCAGCTAGCAGATCATCTATGGTCGCGAGTTTCATTCTCTTCAATTCTTTACTGATATTTTCCTGCGGAATATCAACCAGCTTTTTCCCGTTACCCAACGCGTGATTCAACAGGCGGCGACCTAGCCCAATGGAGTCTTCCCGTTTAAGGTTTTTTAGCAATTGACGGATCTTAGCGCGTGCTTTTGAACTGACGACAAAGTTCAGCCAGGCGGCATTTGGGCGAGCGCCCGGTGCGGTTATAATCTCAACGGTTTGACCACTGGTAAGCGATTGAGATAATGGATATGGCTGGCGATCAACTCGCGAACCAACACAGGCGTGACCAATATCGGTGTGTACGGCATAGGCAAAATCAACTGGGGTGGCACCTGCGGGTAATTCCACAATACGCCCCTTCGGGGTAAAAACGTAAATCTCATCAGGAAACAGATCAGATTTAACGCTTTCGATAAATTCAAAAGAGCTGCCGGCACTTTGTTGTAGTTCCAGCAAACTTTGCATCCAGCGTTGAGCACGAACTTGCGCGGCTGTACCGGATTCACCTTGTGCTTTGTAAGCCCAATGTGCAGCAACGCCCATTTCAGCCATTTGATCCATATCTTCGGTGCGAATTTGAACTTCAACTGGCACCCCATGAGGGCCAATCAGAGAAGTGTGCAGGGATTGATAGCCGTTAGCCTTAGGGATGGCAATGTAATCTTTTACTCTGCCCGGGCGGGGTTTATACAGGCTGTGCATCTGCCCCAAAACCCGATAGCAGATATCAACATTATTAACAATGACCCGAAATGCATAGATATCCATAATAGAATGGAAACGTTGCTCTTTGAGGTGCATTTTCCGGTAGATAGAATAGAGATGTTTTTCTCTGCCACTGACTTTGCACTCAATATTGGCTTCAGCTAGCCTGCCTGCAATTTCAGACAAAATTTTCTGGATCATCTCCTTACGGTTACCACGGGCCGCTTTTACCACCTCTTTGATAACCCGGTAGCGGTTAGGGTGAAGGGCTTCAAACCCTAATTCCTCTAACTCCGTTTTCAGATGATGAATCCCCAGACGGTGGGCTAAGGGGCTGTAGATCTCTAACGTTTCCCGGGCGATACGACGGCGTTTATCTGGACGTAACGCCCCGAGAGTACGCATATTATGGGTACGGTCTGCCAGTTTGATCAAAATGACGCGGATATCTTGCACCATCGCCATGATCATTTTGCGGAAGTTTTCTGCTTGTGCCTCTTTTTTATCGCGGAAATTCAGCTTATCAAGCTTGGAAACCCCCTCAACTAACCCAGCGACCACAGGGCCAAAAGGTTGTGCGATATCCTGAAAGGTGGCGGGTGTGTCTTCAATAACATCATGCAACAAAGCGGCCATCAGTGTCTCATGGTCGAGACGCATCTCGGCCAGAATACAGGCAACCGCGACAGGATGCGTAATGTAGGGTTCACCACTGGTACGGGTTTGCCCTTCATGGGCATCCCGTGCAACAGAATAAGCCTGCTTGAGGAGTTCAATTTGACTCCCAGGCAGGTATTTTTGGATAAGCTGATTCAGGCTTTCAAACAGATACAAGGCAGACCTACCGTAGATTAACGACGACTTTCCGCGATAGCGGAAACCGCCTGCATTTCTGCTGCTTCCTGCTCTTGTTGTTCCTGGCGCTCACGGACATCCAGGATTTTACCGTTAATCAGACCCTCTTCCACTTCACGCAGAGCGATAACGGTCACTTTATCGTTCTCTTCAGCAACCAGCGGGTCTTTACCGCCTGTTTGCAGTTGACGTGCTCGACGAGCAGCGACCAATACCAGGTCAAAACGGTTACCAATTTTTTCTACAGCGTCTTGAACAGTTACGCGTGCCATATGTGTGCGACTCCACAGGTAAAGAAATGACTGGGCATAATACTGAAATTGGGTTCAGTCTGCCAATAATTTGCTGATTAAAGCATCATGCCGTTGTGCCTGGCGCTCCCGATGCAGGCGTTCTGAACGGATAATGGTGTGCAGATCGGCTAATGCAGTATTGAAATCGTCATTAACGATTAAATAATCATACTCGTTATAGTGAACCATTTCTGCAACAGCCTGCTCCATGCGTTTTTCAATAATGTCTTCACTGTCCTGACCCCGACCGCGCAGACGGCGGCAAAGCTCTTCTTTTGACGGTGGCAGGATAAAAATACTGCGGGCAGAGGGCATTTGTTTGCGGATCTGCTGCGCGCCTTGCCAATCGATATCAAGAAAGACATCAACGCCACTGGTAAGGGTTTCTTCAATCACTTTCTGGGATGTACCGTAATAATTACCGAAAACACGGGCGTGTTCCAGAAATTCATGATTATCGATCATTTGGCAAAAGGCTTCTTCAGTGATAAAGAAATAGTGTTCACCATGATTTTCACCGGGACGCATTGCGCGCGTGGTATGGGAAACAGAAACCTGAGTATCGTACAAAGGTTGTGTTTTTAATAAAGCCTGAATTAGACTTGATTTACCCGCCCCGCTTGGCGCAGAGACAATATATAATGTGCCTTGGATCATGATGATATCTTGGTTGATTGGATAACAATGTATACCCTTCATCTTTCAGGTTGCTGCTTTCACTTACCGCTGCGCTGCAACTTGAAATCTATTGGGTATAAATAAAAGCAGAATAAAATTCTTGTAACAGTATACACGTACCTGCTCATACGTGTCGCGTTACCGATGCATTTCCACAGAAATTTTCTTGGGGAAAGATGGCTAGTGGATATTTTGTATCGCCGCTTGTTTGGTTTTACCCGTCGGAATTTATAGGCTGAATGTCTAACTCGCCCTATTCAACCGGGGATTGTTCCCCGGCTGCCTTGTTAAAGATGACCATTTGTTGCCATCACCCCCTCCCGGGTAAATTACCTTTACTCTTAGGGGGTCACTTTCTGCTGGTTATCATTGTTTTCTGCGTGAGGTTGTACTACGGCTGGATCTTTAAAATTGGGATTTAAACCACCTGGTGGACTCCAGAAAGCAACGTTATAGATATAATAGTTGGGATCTTTGCTGTCTTGCATTTCAATTGATGGCACCCCATTCTTCCAGTCACTTTCGAATTTGACTTTCTCTTCAGGTTTCCGCTGCCATGAAAAACCCGTTCCCTTACAGGATACAGTGTAATTCAGATCTACTAGTTTGGACTCCATCACGTTACTATCCCCTTTAAACCAGTGGATATCCTTATTTACAACGACTGCATCTGTAAAAAGTGTTGACTTGGCCTTTCCTGCTGCCTTGTCTTTGCGGTAGGCCGTCATCTCACAGGTGTACTTTCCTGTAACGACGTGTGGAACAACGAAGAGACGGTTTTGCGCTCTAACCCAAAGCATGAGATCTTTTAACACGGTGGGATACTCTGTTTCTGGAAACTCAACATTGAACCTTGATGGAAAAACACCTATTAAGTTTTTTGTCCCTTTTGGCGGATAACGAACTGGCTTACCGTTATTGTTTTCCCCATCCAATACTGGCTGCCCGAGGGCAACAATGGCTAGCTGGGGAACCCAGTCTATGATTTCAGCTTTATATGCAAGAACCGGGGTAGAGAAAAGCGCACTTACAGATAAGCTCACTCCCACCACCCATATCGGCCACCGGCGACAATGCGCCGTTATCCGGCCAATATCCTGTTTCACTCCGCTGATGGATGTGTTGCCAGCATTCATTAAATATTCAGATGGGGATGATTCCCCGATTGTTAGGTTAAAAATTTTCATTCTCTGTGATAACCCTGTCCCGGCCAGATTGTATTGGCCTTTTAAGGGTTCTCCTTTTTCAGATGATTATTTTCTGCATCGGATCACCCGTGCAGGCCGTTATTACACTTACCTGCCTTAACGGCAGGTTTCGTTCAATTGCCTCACATCACTTTCAAGATCCAGGATGATGGCATATTGCTTAAGGTATATTTGCCTGCCATCTTCCGTTATTGCTGCCAGATTTATCAGCAATTACTGGCCGTACACATGGATAATCTAACATGACTATTGCCCATTGCGTTTGAGGCCGGAGGGAAGACTATCCCGGATAATTAGTCTTATCCCAAAAACTTAGGGGGTTGCGTATAGAATACGGGTATTGCTACGAGAGCCATTACCTTTTCCAGAATAGGATCTCGGTATTGCCTTTATAAGGTTATCGCTAATATCCATGCCAGGGGAGAAAATGTAATTTTGATTCATATTACTCTCCTAGTAAGGTTATATCCGATTTACCTTTACCCACAGGGAGTCGATGCCATAAAACTTATCCCTTGCGGTGTAAGCTGACTTTTTATTGCTATGAAGACATAAATAAGGATAGCAACCTTTTTAAAAAAAGATAATAGAAAAAATTCATCGGCTGATAACTTTTGGTTAACACTAAATCTGATTGTTGGTAGTGGGTCTTAGATTATTTTCCACAAATAAATTAAAAGAGTGATAATAATGAGGTTTGAACGGAAGAATTTAGAGCGAATATACATCTTTATGACTATTATTACGTGAACGAGTAACTTAATTTACTAATAATTAATTGTAAAGTAGGAAATAATGCGTTGTTATGGTTGTGTCATAATTCTTGTGTGGTTTGTGAAAAATCAGTTATTTTTAGGATTTTAATATTTATTTTCCAAACTATTTAGTGGAGTTATTGTCTTTTCATCTTTATTTGGAAGGTTATTTTAGTAATAACAGCGGGAGGGGGAGCCGATATTTCAAATGGAATAAACGACAGGCTGAACCGAGGTATATGGCTCAGCCTTGGTTTTAGTGTTTTTTTAATAATTCATAATAACAATGGGCTAATCATCATATTCACTATGTACTATATTATCGTTACCAACATCCCAGGCTAATATCTGACCATTCTGTCGTAAGACTGTGAAAGATTTACCGGTTGTACTTAGGCTGACGATATCTTGTAATCGGGCTATCCCAGATGGGAGTTTGACACTTGGATCACTGTGTCCCCAAGAGACCACGCTACCATTCGCCCTTAGGGCAGCGAACGCATCATTTGCTGCACTTAGGCTGACAATGTCCGTTAAGTTGGCGATTTGGGGTGGGATGCTGGTACTTGCCCCCCAGATGACTACGCTGCGGTTTGCCCTCAAGGCAGCGAATGAGCCTCTTGCTAGATGTGAGCTTATTGCGGGATGTAGGCTGACTATATCCTTTAATGCAGCAATTTCGGGTGGAACCTGACCGCCAGAGTTCGGATCACCCCAGGTAACTACACTACGGTCTGCCCGCAGGGCAGCAAATGCTTTGTCTGTTGCACTTAGGCTGACAATGTCCGTTAAGTTAGCAATTTCTGTCGGGACGCTGCCGCCTGATTCTCCATCTCCCCAGGCGTCCACGCTACCATCCTTTTGCAGGGCTGCGAAAGAAGTCCATGTTGAACTTAGGCTGACGAAATACTTATTTATTACAATATTAGAAGGTACAGAATATTTACCCCAGGAGACTACTTTATCATTCGCCCGCTGGGCCACGAATGTGTTCGCAGTTGTACTTATTCTGACAATATCCTGTAATTGGGCAATGTCAGACGGGACTTGCCCTCCTTGATATGGATTTCCCCAGGCGACCACACTACCATTCGCTCGTAGGGCGGCGAAGGCAGAATGTGTTGAACTTAGGCTGACAATGTCCTGTAATTCAGCAATATCGGGTGGGATTGGGCTTCCCCAATTTGGCGCTTTCTGATCTGGATCTCCCCAAACGACTACACTACGGTTTTCCCGCAGGGCGGCGAAAGCACTCGACGTTGAACTCAGACTGACAATATCCCGTAATTTGGCAATTTCTGGTGGGACTTCGCCGCCGTTGTCTCGATCACCCCAAGCGACCACGCTACGGTCTGCCCGCAGTGCGGCTACAGCAGAGGTTGTTGAAGTCAGGCTGACTATATCCTGTAATTGAGCAATTTCGGGTGGGATATTTCTGACATCATCATCTCCCCAAGCGATCACTCTGCCATTTGGTAATAACATGGCGGTTGACCAGGCCGTAGGGACGATGCAGATCTTGTCGTTGGAGTTACTATTACCGTATGTCCCAAATTGTTGGTATAACTTTATAGAATTATCGCGGGTATCCATGTTTGGTGAGAAATCGTTATTTTGGCTCATCTTCTTCTCCTAATAAGGTCATATCGGATTTACCTTTTCTGTACCGTAAAACTTCTGCTCAATGGATTAACTAACTATCATATTCATTATGTAGTTTATTGTCGTAAATAGAGCCCCAGCCTACTCTCTGACCATTGGTTCGCACTATTATGAATGAGTTTCTTGATGCACTAAGGCTAACGATATCTTGTAATCGAGTTATCCCGGGAGGGACTTGATTGCCTTGATAATTGCCATATCCCCAGGCAACGACGCTACCGTTCATCCGTAGGGCTGCAAATGCGGTTTCTGTTGCACTTATACTGATAATATCCTGCAATACGGCAATTTCGGGTGGAGTTTTGATATCATTCCCTTCCCAGACAACCACACTGCGATCTGCCCGTAGGGCCGCGAAAGCACTTGATGTTGTACACAGACTGACAATATCTTGTAATTGGGCAATATCCGACGGAATATTGCCATCCGAAGATGGGTCGCCCCAAGTAACGACACTGTGATTTGCCCGTAGAGCCGCAAAAGCAAAATTTGTTGCGCTTATGCTGACAATATCCCGCAATTGAATAATTTCTGGTGGGATTTGAGTACCTAAGTCTTGGAATCCCCAGGTGACGACGCTGCGGTTTGACCGTAGAGCTGCGAAAGCAGAAGCTATTGCACTAATACTGACAATATCCCGCAATTGGGCAATTTCTGGCGGAACCTGACCTCCCCAATTCTTAATTCCCCAGGCGACCACGCTGCGATTTGCTCGTAGGGCTGCAAATGCGTTTATTGTTGAACTCAGGCTGGTAATATCCTGCAATTGGGCAATTTCATCAGGTATTTGACCGCCAGAAAATTCATCGCCCCAGGCGACTATGTTTCTGTTTGCTCGTAGAGCCACGAAAGCAGAACCTGTTGCTTTCAGGCTGACAATATCCGTTAATTGGGAAATGTCGGGTGGGACTTGACCATCGTTACCTTCGTTTTCGTTTCCCCAGGCGACCACGCTCCGGTTTTTCCGTAGAGCCGCAAAAGCATCATCTGTTGCACTCAGGCTAACGATATCCTGTAATTGAGCAATGTCGGGCGGGATTTGACTACTAGGACCATTTCCCCAAGCGATCACTCTGCCATTTGGTAATAACATGGCAGTTGCCTCTTTAGTAGAGGCGATGGGCGTATTATTATCAGCGTCACTATTCCTGTCTGGTTGCCAATATTGTTTTATAGGATTATCGTTGGTATCCATATTTGGTGAGAAATCGTTATTTTGATTCATATTACTCTCCTAATGATGGTTATATAGAATTTATCTTTTACCCACAGGGAGTCTATGTCATGAAATCTATCCCTTGCGGGTTAAGCTGCATTTCTACTGATATGAAGAACGTTGTCTATTCTTTAAATATAATAGGAAAAATAATTAATACCTAATGACAAGTCTATTTTTTAATCCGGCTTCAATTGTTTTTCTACCAAATAAGTGACAAAAACTACAATTTTTAAGTTTGATCAGAAGAACTTAGCGGAAATATAAATAACATTCCAAAATAGTGCTACACCTTGTACAACGTACAGCCCTATGTGTAGTAAGGGTCGAAGACCATGTGTGTATCAGAATTATGAAACCTTATTTATATCATTATGGTTGCTAATAATATGTGAATGCATAAATTAATTTACTAATAATTAATCACAAAACAGAAAATGAAGAATTATTAATATTTTTGTCGTAATATTTGTTCTATATGATTTATAAAAAGTCCGTTATTTTTGGGTAGTGTTTTCTTTTCAAACTATTTCGTGAAATTATTTCCTTTTGATATTTATTTGAAAGTTGATTTTGATAATAACAGAGGGAGAACGCAATGAAATTTCAAATGAATATTCGATAGGCTGAGTTATTATATTTGATTCCGTCATTGATTAGTGGCTCGTGATAACAAAATAATACTTAATAGATTGACTAATCGTATCGCTATACACTTTGGTATTGAAGTTTACCCAGCTAACCCTTCGGTTGTTCACCCGCAAGGCTATTACAAAAGAAAATAAATATGAAAAACACCCGAAGATGCTTTTCTATATCGCTTGGATTAAATTGTTTTGAAGCCAAAATGTAGTTCACAATTGCAAGCTCTGGCGTAGTTCAATAGTGTTTTAAGTGTTGGGTTTCCATTTCCTTTTTCAAGCCTGGAAATATTCGCTTCTTTTGTTCCCATACGTTGCGCAACTTGATTTTGAGTTAAACCAGCAGCACGCCGCATGTGTAATAGAGTATTAATTAGCTCGAATTCTGGTTCTAGCGCATCATATTCAGCTTTTACATCTGGGTTAGCTAATGCTTTGGATTTTAGAGACTTTAAACTACTCATTTTGTAACCTCTTTCATTCGTTCATAAGCGAGATCAAGATCCTTTTTAGATATCTTCTGGTTTTTCTTAATAAACGCATGAAGGACAATGATATTTGAACCTTGTAGATAGCAAAACAATCCGCGTCCTAGACCTTCTTGCGCTTTGGCGCGAATCTCGAATAGACCTTTTCCCATTGACTTAGTGTGTGGTTCTCCAAGATTAGCGCCATGTTCTTCAATGAGCTCAAGCAGTTTTAGCATGCGAGCCTGAATTCTGGGTGGCATATTGAGGATCGCATCCTCGGCACCATCATAGAGTTCAATGTTCCAGTTCATATTCAATATTGCCCTTAATCTTATCTTATGTGATAAGTTTGTAAGTTGTCAAGACTCTGTTTTCGATGAAAACCACTGGTGGCGGAGATTGTTGATAGCAGCCCTGAACCAAGTATTAAATACATCAGGTTTTCACCATGATATCCGCTCTATGCAGTATATGAAAAAGCTCGTTATCTTGGGATTTCAGGAAGTTATTCCTTCGAACCGCTTCGCAAAGTTATTATCTCAGCCTTGGACAGCCTCTCTTTATCCTCTATTTTGCCGTTATGCATGGATAGCCAGAGAGCAACGGATGCTTAATTTATTGATATTAATTCTGTTCATTATTTTCAGTACACCGATAGTTGCGGCTGAAATATCAGATACAGAGAAAAATTGCCCAGCATGGTCGCAAGACAAATTACAACGTGAAACAAAAAGCCTGATGCAACAGATGGCTCTATGGGATCAACTTTATCGTCAGAAAGGGATCAGCGAGATCGATGATGAAGTTTATGATCAATTAATGACGGAGCTAATTCATTGGCAACTCTGTTTGAAACAAGCACCTCATTCGGATTTTCCTGTGGCAGTTATTACAGATAATAAGCTTGTTCATCCGGTTGCTCATACTGGATTAAATAAACTAAAAGACGAACGGGAAATTAACCGATGGTTGCACGGCAGATTACCTGTCTGGTTACAGCCAAAGATTGATGGCGTGGCGGTAACATTGATTTACCAGAAAGGAAAATTAGTTTCATTAATCAGCCGGGGTAATGGCTCTGAAGGCGTAGATTGGACAGCGAAAAGCCAATATATCTCTGAGATTCCTCAAGAGATAGAAAATGTACCGCCTTATATGGTACTGCAAGGGGAGCTTTTTCTGCATCAGGATGGGCATATACAGCAATCTTCTGGCAGTGATGGCGCTCGTAATCGTGTTGCGGGTTTGATGATGCGCAAGGAGCATTCGCCAGAATTAAAGCAAGTCGGTTTGTTTATCTGGAGCTGGCCGGATGGTCCTGTCGAGATGGAAAATAAATTGCGAAAACTAGCGGATATGGGGTTTCCATTAGCGCTTCGCTACAGCCATCAAATAGAGAGGCCAGAACAGGTACAGAAACTGCGGATGCATTATTTTGAACAACCTATGCCTTTTGCCACAGACGGTATCGTGCTGAAACAGGAAATTGAACCTAAAGGAAGTCAGTGGCGGTCTGGATCTAACAGTTGGGCTGTGGCATGGAAACACCCTTTGCGCCATCAAGTCACACACGTCAGGGAAGTGAGTTTTACTATTGGCAGAACAGGCAAAATCTCTGTTGTGCTTGGGCTGGATAAGGTAAAACTGGATGACCGACAAATCAGTCGAGTCAATATTGGTTCAGTCCGTCGTTGGCAGCAGTTGGATGTGTTACCGGGGGATCGGGTAACTCTTACACTAGCCGGTCATGGTATCCCGAAATTAGATCAAGTGGTGTGGCGGATTAAAGAGCGTCAGGATATTCAGCCACCGGATAAGCAGCGTTATCATGCGCTGAGTTGCCTGACGTTAACGGTGGGCTGTGAACAGCAATTTAATGCACGACTGAAATGGCTTGGTGAAAAGCTGCACATGACAGGTGTCAGTAGCGGTAGCTGGGCAATGTTGACTGAACAGAAATTAGTCACTGATTTAACCGGCTGGTTGTCACTTTCGGTTCAAGATATTGAGGCTTTACCGGGAATCGGAGATAAAAGAGCACAGGCTATTTATTCACAATTCAGTAAGGCAAAAAATCAGCCTTTTTCTTATTGGATGAAAGGCATTGGAGTGCCTTATATGGATAAGCTGTCTGACGATGTTGATCACTGGCAGCAACTGGAGCAGAAATTAGCCGGAGCACAGTTAAAACAACAGCTCACTGCTGGGCAATTGAAAAAATTGTCTGATTTTGTCAATGACGCGCAGATTAAAATGATTGCAGATAAACTGTCAGTAGCAGGGATAACGGGTTTTGACCGGGAAAACGGGGTCGTGGTTAACCCCGTTGGTATGGTTCAGTGATCGGAGTGCTCATAATTAAAGACAGGTAATCCAAGGCGGTAGCGAATAGCAACCAATCTTGCTGTCAAACCTGCGATCAGGGTAATCAGAACAATGCCGTTTGGCGGTAACGGCGTGTGTTGTAAGCCAATATATAACCAGGCGGCAGCAAAAGAGACACCAGCATAAATCTCTTTCTGGAAAACCAGCGGTATGGTGTTACACAACATATCGCGTAACACGCCACCGAAAACGCCGGTGATAACCGCAGCAATGGCGGCAATGATTGGGCCATAGTTCATATCCAGTGCAATCTGGGCGCCAAGAATGGAGAAGACAATCAAACCAATGGCATCAAGGATCAGGAACAGACGGCGTAAATGTTTCATCATCGGTGCAACCCAGGTGGTTATCACAGCGGCGCAGGCGACGGTGACGATATATTCAGGGTGTTTAACCCAACCAAGGGGATAATGCCCAAGAAGTATGTCCCGAACGGAGCCACCGCCAATGGCGGTTACCGAAGCAATAATAATCACGCCGAACATATCCATCTTACGGCGACCAGCGGCTAAAGCACCCGTCATCGCTTCAGCAGTAATACCAATGATATAAAGAACACTCAGTAACATAGATTATTCGATGTGCACAGCGTAAAAAGGTAAGAGTAATGTCGAAATGGTAAAGTCTCGACTGAAATTTTTTAGTTCCATCTATTTCGGATTAATATTATTTATCCGAAAAACCTGATGTAAGGATAATGCAATGACCTTTCAGGAACGGCAAATCACGTTTGATAATCGCAGTCATCAGCTTACTAATATTAATGTCTGGACACCAGACAGCCAGTGGTTAGTTTATGATGTTCGTCCCCATGGGGCTTCTTTTACTGGTTTAACAATAGAAAAAATTCATGTACACGGTGGCAAAACAGAAATTATCTATCAGGCCAAAGAGGGTGCTCATGTTGGCGTGGTGACGGTTAGCCCAACAGAACCCGTCCGGTATGCGTTTATTCATGGGCCTGAATTCCCTGATGAGCAATGGCATTATGATTTCCATCACCGGCGAGGGGTGATTGTCAGTGAGGATTTACCCAGAAAAGCGGTTACATTGGATGCCATGGATATTACCGCCCCTTATACACCGGGAGCGCTGCGCGGAGGCAGCCACGTTCATGTATTCAGCCCGGATGGTAGTCGTTTGAGTTTCACTTATAATGACCATGTTATGCATGAGCTTGATCCAGCATTGGATTTGCGCAATATCGCCGTGGCGGTGCCTCTCAAGTCGGTTGAATCACCTAAACACCATCCCCGTGAACATGATGGTAGCTATTTCTCCGTTGTAGTCAGTAGTACAACACCTCAGCCAGAGCCGGGTAGTGATGAGATTAACCGTGCCTATGAAGAGTGTTGGGTCGGTCAAGCTGGATATCGTAAAGCGGATGGCAGTTGGCAGCGTTGGGCGTTGGCATTTATTGGCAATACCATTTCTGCAACAGGGCAAAAAGTACCGGAAGTCTATGTCGTTGATCTGTCTGAACAGGATGTTGATTATGCAATCGCAGGGGAAAAACCGCTGCAAGGCACAGAAACAACGTTACCGGCACCGCCTGCCGGTGTAATGCAGCGTCGTCTGACATTTACCAGTCACAAACGCTGGCCGGGGGTAGTAAATAACCCACGTCATTGGTTGCGTGCTTCACCGGATGGTGAGCAGATTGGTTTTCTGATGAAAGATGATAATGATATTGTTCAATTGTGGACAATATCGCCAAATGGTGGAGAACCTCGTCAAATAACTAAGGGAAATTGTGGCATTCAATCCGCTTTTAGTTGGGAGGGCAACGGTCAGTTTGTCGCTTTTATTTGTGATAACAGTGTGATGCTGTGTGATGTGCAAAATGGGCAGATGCGGCGACTGACTGAGCGTACTGAACAGGCACCTTCTGCGGATGCGGTTGTGATTTCACCGGATAGTCAGCATATTGCATTTATGCGTGAAGTCGATGGCTATATGCAAATTTTCCTGGTGGAAACAGGAATAAAATAAATATATTTGCCGCCAGTTTGCTATTTACTGGTGGCAATAAATAAACCGGAACGAATTATTAGTTGGCTTTGAGCTGGTGTTGTGCTTTTTCTATTTTTTCAATTCGTTCTTTTGGTGAATTTGCTGATTGATCCTCATCAGATTTTATATAGTCATAAGGTAATAAAATGGTATCCAGCAAGGCAGAAAAAGGCAGGTCAATTGCTAATAGTGGCTTCATTACCCAGCCAGTGTCGTTATCTTTCAGCATTTCAATATTCGTTTTTGCGCCGGAATAATAACCACGGTTAGGCCCTGAATGGGTCATAATGCTCGTGCACCCGCTGGTTAACAGCCATCCTAATGTGACGCAAAATAGAATTAATTTATTACTCTTCATTGGTTCTATTGATCTCGTATGGTCAAACAGCCGGAATATTTCGCTCTTGCGTTGGTTTGTTGGGTGACTTCTATTCCCGTAAGTTCCTTAGCTAAGAGCCTTTACGTCATCACTATAATCACGACACGCAACATTGACCATAGCACTGATACCAAAAAGTAGTGAATTTTTTATGTAACACTCCTTTTTTCTGTTCTTCTGATTAATAAGGAATGATACAAATCATCATAATGATTTTAATGGTCTATATCTTAAATACTTTTTAAGTATAAAAATGATTTGGTTTTTATATTTCCAATTGAAAAGGAGTTTTTTGTGCCGATATCTTTTAGCCCAAAAATAGGGGAGATCCTTGAATGTAACTATGGGAATTATCCTATAAGTAATGATGGTTTTGTCGTGACAAATTTTTATGATGGTCACATGCCGCCTGAAATGGTGAAAAACTGATCTCGTTCAGCAAGTCAGTCGCCAACGTCTTAGCAGACCGCGAATGGTCCGTGGATATCTGAATCAATGCTTATCGAGAGAGCTTGTAGCAGAGATACAACGAGCAGTTATCAAATCCATTAATGCAAGCTGGATGCTATCTAATTCTTAACTTGCTTTAAAATCACTGTTGACGATTTAGTCAGAATTCACGATAATACAACTGTAGCCCATAGAGGCCCTTAAAGATTTTTCCCCACTGAGGGACACCTGCGAAGCCCAGCAAATATGCTGGGCTTCTGCCATTTCACGTCAAGTAAAACGTTTAGAGGTGTGCTATGGCAAATTTAATGTTGGCTTTCTTAATTATTGGCAAAAGCAGAAATGCACTCTTGCATTAGTTATCAGTAAACGCACAAAAACCGGCCTATTCAAGCCATTAGATTTAAAACTTTCTGATTAAATAGATACTGCTGAAGGAGAGGGGGCAGACAAGGAATGTTTCTTTCTCTTCTTTGTACCAAGCACTCTACAAATTCTGATAATAATCATGTAAAAGTCCTCGTTGTCATTTGGCTCCCGCATTTTCATGCAGGAGCTTTTTTATTGCTGGTTTCAGGCGACTTTCTGATGTGCCAGTTCAATCTCTTCTGCCAGAATCGCAATCCCTTTTTCGATACTTTCCGGATCAGGAACGTAGTTCATGCGCATACATTCGTGAGCATGTGGCCAGTTTTGCTCGAGCCCGGGGAAGAAATAGTGACCTGGAACCATCAGTACACCGCGCTTTTTCAGCCTGTGGTAAAGCGTTTCTGTTGTTATCGGCAGGTTTTTAAACCACAGCCACAGAAAAATGGCACCCTCTGGTTTATGAATCAGACAAAGTTCCGCCGGCAGGTAACGACGAATAATATGAATAACATCCTGAACCCGTTGTTGATAGAACGGGCGGATAACTTCCTGTGACAGGCGAAGGAGGTCATTGCGTCGGATCATTTCCAGTGCCATTGCTGGCCCAACGCCGCCCGGTGCAAGGCTGATGATGCCGTTCATGTTACTGACAGCATTGATGATTTTATCGTTAGCAATAATAATCCCGCAGCGGGAGCCGGGCAGCCCTAATTTGGATAAGCTCATGCACAGAATAATATTGGGATTCCACAATGGCGTGGCTTCGCTGAAAATAATGCCCGGGAAGGGGACGCCATAAGCATTATCAATTAGCAGCGGAATTTGGTGTTGTTGAGCGAGATAGTCCAGCCGTTGCAATTCTTCGTCAGTGATGACGTTACCGGTTGGGTTAGTTGGGCGAGAAACACAGATCAGGCCAATATCGTCGGTAATATTTAGATGGTCAAAATCAACACGGTATTTGAACTGACCTGCCGGCAATAATTCAATATTGGGTTTATTGGCAACAAATAAGCCTTCATCCAGCCCTGAGTCGGAATAGCCAATATATTCCGGCGCCAGTGGAAATAGTACTTTACGGGTAGATCCATCTTCACTGCGCCCGGCCAGCAGGTTAAACAGATAGAAAAATGCGCTCTGGCTGCCATTGGTCAGGGCAATATTTTGTGTGCTAATTTCCCAGCCAAGCTTTTCGCGCAACATCTCTGCCAATGCCCGAATTAGCGTATCTTTACCCTGAGGACCATCATAGTTGCATAGTGTTTCCGTGAGTTGGCCGCTTGCGGCCATCTCAGTCAGTAATTGCTGAAAATAGTCATCCATTTCCGGGATATGTGCCGGATTACCACCACCCAGCATAATTGCACCGGGTGTCCTCAACCCTTGATTAAGGTCATTCATCAGGCGGGTTATACCTGCATCTTGTGTAAACTTGTTACCGAATTGAGAAAAAATCATAGCCGTGTTCGTTGTCGGTGTGTTATTCAAATTAGAAGAAATAACACCATACCCTTCGCATTATCGGGGTGCAATCTGGAAAATTATGACTATTAATTATTTAATATGGCATTTAATTCAGCATTTAAAATAAAGAGCTAAATGTTTGGTTAATATCCAGTTTTATTTTTGGTGTTAATCTTGGGGCTATTGTAATTCACTGAATTTATTTTCTACATAAACAGTCAGTTATATGGTCATTGACCAAGCCTGTCGCCTGCATAAATGCATAGCAAGTGGTACTGCCGATAAATTTGAACCCTCTTTTTTTCAGTGCTTGTGATAACTCATCTGAAAGATCTGTTTTTACCGGCACCTCTGTGGTGGTTTTCCACTGATTAATAATCGGTTTGTTATCAACAAAATGCCAGATAAAGGCGCTGAATTCCTCACCCTGCTGTTGCATTTTAAGATATGCCCGCGCATTGTTGATAATGGCGTTAATTTTGGCGCGATTGCGGACAATAGCGGGATTGAGCATCAGCTGTACCACATCATTTTCATCCATGACGGCAATTTTTACTGGATCAAATTGATGAAAACATTGACGATAGCCTTTGCGTTTTTTCAGGATAGTCAGCCATGACAGCCCGGATTGCTGGCCTTCCAGACAGATCATTTCAAACAGCTTCTGGCTATCTTTTTGTGGTTTTCCCCATTCATTATCATGATAAGCCAGATATTCAGGATCAGAGGTCACCCAATTACAGCGTGTTAATTCCATGATGATTATTCCCGATGTTGATGGTTAATAATTGACTGTACTTTAACTGTATATACATACAAGTAAAATAGCCAGATTAAGATTTTTTTATTTCAGGGTGGAATTGAGAGCGAATTCAGGGCTGTATATCTTAAGGTCAAAGGGTATACTGACTGACTTCCTTTCAAATTCATATGTATCGCGTGCGGATCCAACATGCAAAAGTTTGATACCAAGACCTTTCAGGGGCTGATCCTGACATTACAGGATTATTGGGCGCGCCAGGGCTGCACCATTGTCCAACCACTGGACATGGAAGTCGGCGCGGGTACTTCTCATCCAATGACTTGCTTGCGTGCACTTGGCCCGGAGCCAATTGCTGCGGCTTATGTGCAACCTTCCCGTCGTCCGACGGATGGCCGATACGGTGAAAACCCGAATCGCTTACAACATTACTATCAGTTTCAGGTCATTATTAAGCCGTCACCAGACAATATTCAGGAATTATATCTGGGTTCTCTGAAAGAGTTGGGGTTGGACCCGATGGTTCACGATATCCGTTTTGTTGAAGATAACTGGGAAAACCCGACATTGGGTGCCTGGGGCTTGGGCTGGGAAGTATGGCTTAACGGCATGGAAGTAACTCAGTTCACTTACTTCCAGCAGGTAGGTGGCCTTGAGTGTAAGCCGGTAACCGGCGAGATTACTTACGGTCTTGAACGTCTGGCGATGTATATCCAGGGCGTGGACAGTGTTTATGATCTGGTTTGGAGCGATGGTCCGCTGGGTAAAACCACTTATGGTGATATTTATCATCAGAATGAAGTGGAACAATCTACTTATAACTTTGAGTATGCGGATGTCGATTTCCTGTTTAGTTGCTTTGAGCAATATGAAAAAGAAGCTCAGGAGCTGCTGGCGCTCGAAACGCCGCTGCCGCTGCCGGCTTATGAACGTATTCTTAAAGCGGGTCATACATTCAACTTATTGGATGCCCGTAAAGCTATCTCGGTGACTGAACGTCAGCGTTATATCCTGCGTATCCGCACCCTGACCAAAGCTGTTGCAGAAGCTTATTATGCCTCCCGTGAGGCGCTGGGCTTCCCTATGTGTAAAAAGAATCAGAACTAAGAGGCTGTCATGACTCAACAGACTTTCCTGGTGGAAATCGGCACAGAAGAGTTGCCGCCGAAGGCTCTTCGTTCACTGGCTGAAGCATTTGCGGCTAATTTTGCGGCAGAACTGGATAACGCTAATTTGGCTCATGGTGAAGTAAGCTGGTTTGCCTCTCCGCGCCGCCTGGCGCTGAAAGTAGCCAATCTGGATGAAGCGCAGGCTGACCGTGAAGTGGAAAAACGTGGTCCGGCGATTGCTCAGGCATTTGATGCGGAAGGTAAACCGACAAAAGCGGCTGAAGGTTGGGCTCGTGGTTGCGGTATTACGGCTTCTCAGGCTGAACGGTTGGTGACAGATAAAGGCGAATGGTTACTGTACCGTGCGCTGGTTAAGGGCCGCAGTGTAAAAGAGCTGCTGGCGGATATGGTCAGCCATGCTCTGAGTAAGTTGCCGATACCTAAACTGATGCGTTGGAGCGATAAAGAGACTCAGTTTGTTCGCCCGGTGCATACCGTTGCGATGTTGTTCGGTAATGAACTGATTGAAGGTGACATTCTGGGCATCAAATCCGCGCGTGTCATTCGTGGTCATCGTTTTATGGGTGAGCCTGAATTCACGATTGACAATGCGGAACAGTATCCTGCGATTTTGCAGCAACGCGGTAAAGTGATCGCAGATTATGAAACCCGTAAGGCGCTTATCAAACAGGATGTGGAACAAGCCGCTGTTCAACTGGGCGGCATTGCGGATATTAGTGATAGCCTGTTAGAAGAAGTCACTTCACTGGTTGAATGGCCGGTTGTGCTGACGGCGAAATTTGAAGAAAAATTCCTTGAAGTGCCGGCAGAAGCATTGGTTTATACCATGAAAGGGGACCAGAAATACTTCCCGGTTTACGACAATGCTGGCAAGTTGATGGCAAACTTTATTTTTGTCACCAACATTGAATCTTCTGATCCACAGCAAATTATTTCTGGCAACGAAAAAGTGGTTCGTCCACGCTTGGCTGATGCAGAATTCTTCTTTAAGACGGATCGTAAACAGCGTCTGGAAGATAATCTACCTCGGTTAGAAACGGTTCTATTCCAGAAACAGCTTGGTACTTTGCGTGATAAAGCGGATCGTATTCAGGCGCTGGCTGGTTGGATTGCAGAGAAGATCGGCGCTGATGTTGATCATGCTACCCGTGCGGGCCTGTTGTCTAAATGTGACCTGATGACCAACATGGTATTTGAGTTCACTGATACGCAGGGTGTGATGGGGATGCATTACGCCCGCCATGACGGTGAAGCGGAAGAGGTTGCGTTGGCACTGAATGAGCAGTATCAACCGCGTTTTGCTGGTGATGAACTGCCTTCTACCGGCGTTTCTTGTGCGTTAGCCATTGCGGACAAAATGGATACTCTGGCGGGTATTTTTGGCATTGGTCAGCATCCAAAAGGCGATAAAGACCCGTTTGCACTGCGTCGTGCTGCGCTGGGTGCTTTGCGTATTATCGTTGAGAAAAAACTGCCGCTGGATTTGCAGGCACTGACAGAAGAAGCGGTTCGTTTGTATGGTGACAAGCTGACGAATACCAAAGTCATCGATGACGTGGTGGAATTTATGCTTGGCCGTTTCCGTGCCTGGTATCAGGAGCAAGGTTACAGCATTGATACCATTCAGGCTGTGTTGGCCCGTCGTCCAACCCAACCCGCTGATTTCGATGCCCGCGTTAAGGCGGTGACTCACTTCCGTACCTTGGATGAAGCCGCAGCGTTGGCAGCCGCGAATAAGCGCGTTTCTAACATTCTGGCGAAGTCTGAAGAGACACTGAATGAGAAAGTCAGTGCTTCTGTGCTGAGAGCGCCTGAAGAGGTGAAACTGGCAACGCATCTGGTGGTTTTACAAGATAAGTTGACGCCTTTGTTTGCTGAAGGATGCTATCAGGAAGCATTGGTTGAGTTGGCCTCCCTGCGTGAAGTTGTCGATGCTTTCTTTGACAATGTCATGGTGATGGATGAAGACCAGCAGGTGCGAGTGAATCGCTTAACTTTGTTAAGTGAATTGCGTGAGTTATTCCTGAAAGTAGCGGATATTTCGTTACTGCAATAATAAGCTGAAATAGCTAATTCCGGCTGTTGTGAGATGCAATGGCTGGAACTTAATACCTCTAACCTTGATTTTGTAGCTCATTCGAGCTACGTTTTATTTATAAATTAAAAGGGGGATTTATGGCTGCAAATGCGTTTGTTCGGGCAAGAATCGATGAGACATTAAAAGCAGAAGCTACCGAGGTTTTGGCTGGTATGGGGTTAACCATATCTGATCTAGTGCGTATCACCTTGACTAAAGTTGCGAAGGAAAAAGCATTACCGTTTGAAATGCGAGTACCTAATAAATTGACTGCCGAAACTTTGGCTAAGAGTGATCGTGGTGAAGACATTCATCAAGCAAAGGATGCTGACGATTTATTTGATCAGCTTGGTATCTGATGCGCCAGCCAAGATATTCAAGTCAATTTAAGCGTGATGTGAAATCTGCACAAAAACGTGGCAAAGATATGAACAAACTTAAGGTCCTAATGAGTTTGTTGATTGATAATAGACCATTGCCTGCTAACTATCAGGATCATCCTCTCCGTGGTGAATGGAAGGAGTTTTGTGATGCTCACATTGAGCCTGATTGGTTATTGATTTACAAAGTAGTTGGTGATGTCGTTAGGTTTGAACGAACAGGAAGACACTCTGACCTATTTGATGAATAAACCTTTCTGGGGGTACTGGGTAGCAGGTTAAATTAACTTAGTTAGGAAAAAGAAAGTCTAGATTTAGCTACAACATTATTTTTTACCTAATTGACGTATTTCTGTGAAATCCGTGAGAAAGTGCGGCGTTCATGCTGTTTTTATCAGCAACTAACCCATGATTATCGAAAAGATATTGACGGCCTACAACGAGCGCAGTAAGATGCGCCTCGTTTTCGGCGAGTAGCGCAGCTTGGTAGCGCAACTGGTTTGGGACCAGTGGGTCGGAGGTTCGAATCCTCTCTCGCCGACCAGTTAATAGTTTGGGGATGTTGAATAAGTCCGCAGACTTAAAAGAAAGTAGAAAAGCCTTACAGTGATTGCTGTAAGGCTTTTTGTCATCTGCTGCTTACTCTAACAGCCACAGTCGCCTGGTGCATAAGTTTGCATAACTTTGATATCAGCATCAAAATTCTTTGGCCTTCCACCTTTGAAAAGACCATAGTGTTTCTTCCCATCACCTATTAAATCAAAAAGTGTATGGTAACGACTTTTGGTGATCATATCGGCAGTATTCCGGCATACGGGGACCGCTCTACCTGTCTCAAAAATATGTTCTTGATCAAGCACAAACTGATCCGGTGCATCCGGTAAATTGCCTTTGTAAATGGCAACTTGACCATAATCTTCACAACGGTCTTCCAAATCTAATTTGAACAGCCTCAGCGTCATTGAATACAGTTTTGCACCGCCTAATTTTGCCTCAATCTCTTTATTGTTTATGGATTTCAAACTGCTATTAATGATACGAGCATCATTGAAACCGGCTGTTTTTGCCAGTCGTATGAAATCTTCAAAATACAGCGCGTCACCAATACACTCACAAACCATCTGTTGATCATTTTTCAGTGATTGATCCAACCTTCTATCTGAAAAAATGTCAGAAAAATAGATTTCACCACCCGATTTGAGTAAACGAGCCATACCTGCCAACACGTTTGCTTTAGATACCGATAGATTGATGACACAGTTTGAGACGATAACGTCTATACTTTCGGGCGGTAAATTAAGTTGTTCTAGTGACTCGATATATCCTTGCTGAAAATGCACATTGGTGGATGGGTAGTTAAAGGTCTGACGATGATAATCCACAAAGCGCTGGGCAAACTCGATTTGTTCTGCTGTTGCGTCAATACCAATAACTTTACCCTCAGTACCTACGAGGTGGGATAGAATAAAACAATCACGTCCACTCCCGCATCCTAAGTCTAATACAGTCGTTCCTTCTAGCAAGGGAGGAAAAGGCGTACCACAACCGTAAAAACGGTTCTGTACATCAGGATGGATAAGCTTAAGCACTTCTTTGATTTTGTCTGAAGTAGAGTTGTCTACAGTGCATACATTTATAGCAAGATCCTCTCTACTAGACAGGGTTTTGCCATAATAGTGTTGTATGTCTTCGATTCGTTGTTTAATCGATTGTTCGTTCATATTTATTTCCTTCAAATTAAATCATTAATAGGCCGATATTATGTTTCGGTAATTTGGCGTCAGATTTACAATAGGTTCATCATATTCCTGATCAATGCATAGATGATCAATGTATATAGTCAAAAAAAACCGTCATTGCTGACGATTAATATGCGCAGCGACTTCCATCCAGGCTTCCACAGCGACAGCAAAGGCTTCGCGCCCTTTGTCTGTTAATGTGTATACTTTACGGCCACGGCCTGCAACAGTTTCATTGTGTACCGTTACATACCCACCCTGCTCAAATTCACGCAGCACCGGATAAATTGTACCTTCAGTCGGTGAGCAACATCCTTGGGTGGAGCGCTCAACCTCACGGGCAATTTCATAACCGTGCATAGGCCGTTGTTGCAGGACACTGAGAATGAAAAACTTGGACAAGCTCATCTTAATGATGCCGTTCCAATATATTCGATCAGTGTAGTCCACTGCTGTTCGTTTAACAGTACTGTGTGTGTTTTTAGATTTGTTCATAACGGCATCATATGCATTGAGCATCAAGGTGTCAATGTATAAAATAGTCCGTTTAATTTACTTTATTATTGATTTCATTCATCATTATGAGTCACCTATTTATAGAGATAAAGTCCACACTGGAATTATGCCGATTACGCCGTTTCTAGCAGAATCCCCATCATGGAACGCGGGGAATACGGAGCTCTGCCTGATGAGGCGTAATCGCGTTCGAAAGGTGCCCAATCCTGCTCATTAAGAATATCAGAAACAATGAATGCCGTGCGTTCCCCCACTTGCTTCAAGGAGTCATGGAGGGAAAGAGTTCCCCTCAGTACAGGCAGGTGCTGAGCAGTGACAAACTGACGCCCGGTATGAACGGAAGGTGTCAGTTGCCGTAGGAATTTAGTCATGGAGGGTCTCGTTTGGAATATTAACCCAGAGCTTAGCTGATAAGGGTTAACTTTTACGACACCCTCTTAAGGCAGGGTTTTTGCTTTTGTGCTCCACTCGTTAGCAGTAACGAAAATTCAACATCTCTACGGTGATTTTCAGATAAAGGCAACTATCCCTTTACAGCAGACGATGCTATTGGTTCAAAACGCAAAAGGAGCTTGGAAGGCCCTCGTGTATACACTCCTGTTTCTTGATAATTATCGTTGTCAGCAAAACGTAAATTGTGCAGGCGGTCCAAAATAATATTGGATGAAACCTCCAGTTGGTAGAGTGAAAATGCAGAACCAATACAGGCGTGCATACCTGTACCGAAAGCTAAGTGTCTCTTTCGGTTTGCCTGCGGCTGTGAAGCTGTATTTTTTCGTCGATATAAATCAAATTTATTAGGGTTGTGAAAAACGGCTGGATCGCGGTTAGCAGCGCCAATCATGCAAAATATTAGAGCACCTTTGGGGATCTTGATACCAGAAATAGTGACGTCTTCGCTTGCTTCTCTTGGAATGAGTTGTACCGGTGATGCTAAACGTAAGGTTTCTTCAAGTGCATCCCGAACTAGGCTGCGATCTTTTACCACCGCATCAAGCATACTCGGATTAGATATTAAGTGCTTAAACATCATTGCTAGTGCTTTGTCGGTAGGTTCTGTAGCAGCTAATAGAATGTTTAAACACAATGCTGTAATTTCATTCGTGGACATTCCTGTATCTTGTCCATGACTACCACAAAGTATAGATATAAAGTCCCCATTCCCCCTAGGATTACATCGTCTCTGATCCACGACAGGATTGAGTAAACGAACCAATTTCTGACTACATTCAATGCTATGCTTTTTTTCTAGCTCCGTTTGGTCAAACAGGGTAATAAAATCAGTAATACCTTTGTGCCATTCAGATATGTCATGGTAGTTATCACTTGGAAGCCCGAGGATACCTAATGAAACTAATATGGCGTAATCGCGGCCAAAGTCATTAACAAGATCTATATTTCCTTTTTCTATATAAGGTTGCAGACAGTTTTCTGTGATTTCCCGAATCATGGGTTCGTAGTAGTTATTAAAATAATCTTTTGAAAGCCCTTGCATCATGAGTTTTCGTTTGCGTACATGTATTTCACCTTCCATTAGAGCAAGAACCTGATCTCCCATAACGGGTTCCGCCCTCTCAATCAATGGCCGTGTATTGAAAATGGAAGATTTTAAAATAACATCAACATCCGCATATTTTCCGATAAAATAGCCATTTTGGGATTGATCAAAGTAAATTAAATCTTGTTTATACATAGCATCGTAAAAATCATAAGGATTTTTTATGAATTTTGGATCGAGGATACTGAAAGAGCTTAATTTAGCCATTATTTTGCTTCTTTTTTAATGATATTTCGTAGTAAAAGATTGTTTCATTAGGGCTTTATATTTTATGATTGAGTGACAATTCCGTAACTTTGTTTATCTCCTATTTGTATTGGATAACTACCGTTAAATAGTCCTTTTCCTATTGACCAGGGACGGTGATAGAGCAATGTAGAATGTTTTACCCCAAGCAATCGAGGGGTATCGAGGTAAAAGGGTATTTCAGCGAAAATATATGGCAGTGCTTTATAGACTAATTGTAGGTCAATTTGATCAAAACATTGTCCAGTCCCTTTTAATCGTCCTTTTACGGCTTGAAAAGACATATCAAGGCAGCTTTTTTTGAAAGGCTTTGATTCATCGAAAGCGTTTTCAACTTGCGTTTTAAGAGATTGATAATCATGGTTTAGTGCAAAGTCGCTAAATTGAATGACTCTGATTTGCTTGTTTTTTAATGTCGCTATTGAAATAACAGAATCAAGATTACGTAAATGACGTTTAATTTCGCGTTGTGTTTTTTTA